>CAYWME010000001.1:0-37572 GCA_964459585.1 uncultured archaeon
AAAGAAAAAGCAAAAATTTTGTCAAAAGAAATAGACAAAAAATTGAAAAAGATTCAGTGGGTTCCAGAAGATTTTGTTGAAGTAGAAATAGTGATGCCGAATGGCGAGATAAAAAAAGGTATAGGTGAAAAAAATTTACTAAAATGTAAAAAAGACGATATAGTTCAATTAGTCAGGATTGGTTTTGGTAGAGTAGAGAAAGTTGAAAATAACAAAATATTGATATATTTTGCTCATAAATAAAGAGTTTTAAGGGGCCGTCGTCTAACCAGGTAGGATAGCGGGCTCCAGGGTTTTTTGATTGGAGCTTTGAAGAAAGATGAAAGGAAGAAACCCGCTGATTGGGGTTCGAATCCCCACGGCCCCAATTAAATTCTAGCTATCAATTCGATCTCCACTTCTTTTCCTTCCTTAATTTTTTTGAGAAAATCTTCTTCAAGTTCGAAACAACCTTTGTTTGACATGATACCTATTGTAGAATCAGAAATTTTGTCATCTTTTCTTATTTCTATGTCGTTCTCGTTATTCATCAAAAGTGCTGGAGAACCATAAGAAATTATCTTTTCTTCTTTACCATTAACACTAAATATTGTTTCTAAAAGAGCGCCAGATTTTATAGAATTCTTAAAAATTTCGTTAAGATCTCTAGAAGATTTATCACATCTCACAACCAAAGCTTCTTTGTCTTTTTCTTTCTTTGTTAATTTAATGAAATTTTGATTACAAGAAAGGTCTTCATTTCCAAAACCTCTTATTTTTTCTCTAACCGTTTTTATTTTTCTCAAGAATTTCCAACCACTTTCTGTCGGAACATAAGCAGCAGTTTCTGTGAAATAGATATATCCTTTTGATGCAAGTATGTTAAACGTTTCCTTTACCATTTCGATGTCTATAGAAGGTGAAGGGCCTTCTGGTGTGTCTGGAGAAATTTTTCCTTTTGATACTTCCATGAAATATTAATTGATTTGCTTATTTTAATTTTCTTGCAAAAGTTAAAAAACCGGTGTGGGTAATTCCCATGGTTTTAGGTCTTAAAGTTTTGGTATATTGCCACTCTCTGACTATGTTTTCGATTGTTTTCACGTTGAAAAAACCGTATTCTTCAATTTCCTTTCTCACTTCAAGTAGCTCATCAACCGTTGGAGAGTAAACTGCTAGATATCCACCAGGCTTTAAGCTTTTGTATGCATGCTTTATAACTTTTTTTACATCTTTAAGGTCTAGTATAACTAAATCAACGTTTTTTTCGTCTATTTTTTTTGTTACATCCTTGTTTTTCAGAACAATATTTTTAATTCCAGACTCTTTGATATTCTTTTTGGCAATCTCAAAAAATTTTTTGTTTTTTTCATAAGTATAGACTTTTCCATTTGATACAAAATTTGCTATGAAGAGCGATGAAAATGCAGAACCGGTTCCTGCATCAACAACTTTACTGTTCGGTTTTATTCCAGTATATGCCAGTATCATTCCGATATCTTTTGGAAGCATTACTTGTGATCCCCTCTTGGCTTTTCTCTTCAAAAAATCTAAGATGTTTGGTTCTAAGACTATTACTTCTTTTCCTAAATGTGTTTTAGTCTTTCCCTTTTTGATTTTGCTTGTGTCGATTTTTCCATGATGTGTGTTTATTTTTTTGCCTTTTTCAACAAAAAATTCATCACCATCAATGATAAGTAATAAAAATTTTTTCATGATTTCTCTTCTCTTAGTTTTCTTTCTAATTCTTTCAGTGCTTTTATTCTTTTGAATGTTAAAGGATGTGTCTGAAAAATTTCTAAAAATCTTATTAATGGATTTCTTTTTTCCCATTCCATGGCCTTTTTGATTTCTTTTTCGTCTATTTCCAGATCTTTATATTCTTCTGAAAACTTAGAAACTTCTCTTTTTGAACCAACAGGATCCGCTATAAAGAAAGATCTAACTGATTCATTTAACTCTCTTGAGGAGATCGATAAACCATATGTTATCTTTATCAAAGCACTGATCAGGTATCTTGGTTTTGTGTGTATGCCAGAAAACCTGTCTGCATAATATTCTCTTAGTCTACTTAATAACAATACAAGCAAATTGGAAATGAAATAAACGACGAATGCCATTAACCCAACAATAATAGCCGCTCCAGATCTTCTTTCGTCTCTTCTTGGAGTAAATATGATAAACCTGGCGATGAAATACGCAATAACCGGTATTGATCCGACTAGTGTCATTACTATCATGTCTTTATGATTGATATGGCCAATTTCATGAGCTACAACAGCCTTTATCTCATCTTTATTTAATGTTTTAAGTAATCCTGTGGTTACAGCCAACACGGCTCCTTTAGGCGTTCTTCCGAAAACAAAAGCATTTGGCACCCCACTTCTTACTATAGCTATTTTAGGTATTGGTGTGTTTGTTTTCTTACAAATTTCTTTAACTATTTTTCTAAGCCATGGATATTCATTTTTTTCTAACAATCTCATATTAGTTGTCCACCAGATTATTTTTGGGGATATCCACCACTGAAGTATTACCAGTAAAATAGCGAAAAGTACTATTATGTACCCAGAAATATTGAAAAAATATCCAACCGAAGCTAAGAGAGCAAATAGAAATCCGAATAAGAAAAATATTGTTAAAAACATTGCAAGTCCTAGTTTAAACGACATAATTCAAATAAGTCTAATGTTCATTAATAAAACGATTACTAATATTGTTATAGTTATCAGTAGGGAAAATAATAAAATTTCTTTGCTTGTTCCAAAGCCAATTGGAAATGGGCCTATGAAACCAACAAACCCGCCTTCTACTTTCGCTTTAGTAGATAAAATCGCAGAAGCGATAATTATAACTATCCCTAAAAAGATTAATACAAACCCTATCAAAAACAAAATGTTAGTTTCCATCAATTTTAATTTTTAAAATAAAATTAAAAACTATGAAGGCGTTTGTAACTTTGGTACCGATGGGTGTTTTTGGTATTGATGAGGAGGGTAATATGATTTCTTATGAGTTGTTTAAAGACGTTAAAGAAGCTGCAAAGAAATTAATTGAATCAGAAAAAAATATCTTGAAAGAAGAAAGTACAATTGAAGATAAACTTAAACAGAGAGGATATGAGGTTTATTATACGAAAAAAAGACCAGGAAAAAAATATGAAAAACTTAGCAACGAGTTAAAACAAAAAATTGTTGGGTTCTTAATCCAAAAAAAAGTTTTCAAAAACAGAATTGAAATCAACAACTTTATAGTTAGTACAAGTTCCGAAGTTGCTAGACTAAAAATAAAAAGGGATGTGAAAAGAGATGTCCTGGTCATTCAAGCCATAAGAGCGATAGAAGAAATTGATAAATCTTTAAACATATTCACAGAAAGATTGAAAGAATGGTATGGTTTACATTTTCCAGAGCTAGAAAAAATAGTCAGGGGTTCTGAAAAATATGTAGAAATCGTCAAAGAAAGTGGTAACAGAGAAAATATAAAAGATCAAAAATTATCATCTATAGCTTCTGAAAGTTTTGGAATTGATATTGAAAAAGAAGATGAAAAAATAATCCAAGAATACGCGAATGAAATTGTTCAATTATACAAGTTAAGAGAAAAATTGGTGGATTACTTAGAAAAAATGTTAAAAGAAATTGCACCCAATTTGCAATTCATAGCTGGAACGATTTTAGCTGCAAAACTGATTAGCAAAGCTGGTGGGCTCGAAAAATTGGCAAAAATGGCATCTTCTAGTATACAATTAATAGGAGCTGAAAAAGCATTATTCAGATATTTAAGAGGAAAAGGTAAAAGTCCGAAACATGGCCTAATCTTTATCCATCCATCGATTTCATCTTCACCAAAAAAATTAAGAGGAAAAATAGCTAGAGCTTTGGCATCAAAAATCTCAATAGCGGCAAAAATCGATTTTTATTCTGGTGAATTCAAAGGAAACGAAATAAAAGCTGAACTTGATAAAAAGATAAAAGAGCTTAAGAGTGATAAGGATGAAAGTAAAATCACATGAAAGGTTTAAAGGAGTATATCGAATAGGAAATAAGATTGCTACTCTTAATTTGATTCCTGGAGAAAGTGTTTATGGTGAAAAGCTAATCGAGTTTAAAGGAAAGGAATATAGAGAGTGGGTTCCATATAGGTCAAAACCGTCTGCTGCAATTATTAAAGGTTTGAACGTTTTTCCGATAAAAGAAGGCAGTAAGATACTATATCTTGGGATTGCAAGTGGAACAACAGCCAGTCATTTTAGTGACATAATCGGAAAAAACGGCATTATATATGGGATCGAAATAAGCCCAAGGGTTTTAAGAGAATTAATTCCTTTAGCCAATAAAAGAAAGAACATAGTGCCAATTCTTGGTGACGCAAGAAAAATAGAGGAATATCAGAATATTGTGATAGAAAGTGTTGATGTCGTTTATTGTGACGTCGCTGATCCACAAGAAATCGAAATATTTTTAAGAAATGCTGAAACGTTCTTGAAAAGAAATGGGTTTGGGATGTTAGCTGTCAAATCAAGAAGTATAGATGTCCTCAAAAAACCGAGAGAAATATACAAAGAATGTAGAAAAAAATTAGAAGAAGTTTGTGAAGTTGTTGATTTCAGGAGACTTGATCCATATCAAAAAGATCACGGCTTTTTTGTTTGTAAATTTTAGATCATAAAGAAATTGGTCTGATCATCCCAAAGTACTTTCCAGATTTATAGTAGTTTATTTTGTATTTTTTAATTCCTCTGTCCTCTATTATGCTTATTCTAATCGAAGCTATTTCCTTCATCTGAATCTCACCAAAGCTCTTGGGTTTGTATACACAAACTTAGAAAGTATTTTCTTTTCAAAAAACAAGTTCTTTTGAATGCCAAACTCTAATAAACTCTCTTCTAAATAACTTGCTCCACAATCTCTACAAAAAATCCTCCTATGACCAGTTCCGTCAATAAACCTAAATGCTCTTTGTGAGCCACATCTTAAACACTTCATAATGTTGAATTTTCAAAGAAAGGATATACCCATTTCGGGGGACCTCATTTCAAAATTTCAAAAAGTTTCAAAAACTCCTTCTTTCTTCTAACCGGGATTTTCATTGCTGACGCCGTTGGGTGTCCACCGCCTTTAGCTCCCTCTATACTGTCCTTAATTTTTTCAACAAGTTTAGATAAGTCTTTTCTACAGTTTCTACCTCTTCTAAAACTTACATCAAAAACCCTTCCTTTTTTCTGAAGAATCACTAACACCCCGTTTTTTAATTTTGTAGAAAGACTTGTAGCTATAGTTGATTTTAAATTTAGCTTTGATTTTACCTCAAAAATTATAAAATTCCCCTTTTTGATTTTCTTTTTTTCGAACTCTTTCAAAATTCTTTCTATCTCTCTCTCTGTTTTAATATACCATTTTAACAAATCTTTTGATTTTCTTGTGCTTGCATTAAGAATTTGTGTATAATCGGATATACTATAAAGAAATTTGGCTGCTTCTTTAGCCCCCGTTTCTCTTTTTATAACTCTGCTGCTATTGATAATTTTTGTTAAAACCCCCAGAATCGTAGAATTCATTATTCCTTCACTTTTGTTTATCAACAGCTCTGGATATACGCTTTCAACATCTTTTAAAACCCACCCACAAGACTTTATAGCCATGTCTCCCAAAACACCGATTGCTCCTATCCAACATAACTTCTTACCGAATATGTCTTTTGAAACTTCGTAAATGATACAGCTTACTGGGATATAAGCATTTTTGTCAAATTTTCTTGGGTTACAATAAATCACATTTTTATAATCAATTAATGGATGATGATCGACAATTAGAATTTTTTTATTTCTTATTTTTTTGAGAACGTTCTCATCGACATAAGGAACATCCAAAAACACAAACGAATCGTATTTATTCATAATTCTTAGTTTTTCGTAAGTCGAAAACCCGATTTTTTTTCTCAATTTTTTGAGTATTTTTGCAAACAAAGCAGCTGACGCAATACCATCGGCATCAGAATCATAAACTATTAAAACGTTTTCTCCGACATCCCGTAAAAATTTAGATATACATCTCTTGACTTTCTGTACAATAGCTTTTTCTTTCATCTTCAGCCTTTTTTCGTTTCCGTCTGTAAATTTCCAAAAATGCTTCCCACTTTCCATTCAAAAACAGACAGTAAATTATCGACATACGCTAATATATGTGCCTCTAAAGTTCTAGGTGGTGTTGGACCTGTTTCTCCAAAATGAGAAGCCACCATATGAATAACTTCTTCTGGAAAATCTCTTTTATAAAGTTCAGATGTAATTAAGATTGTGTGATCCAATAAAATTCCTGTGTGTTCTGGTATTTGATTTGTCATCTTCCATTCAAAAAGTTTTCCTAAATCATGTAGTATGGCTCCAGCCAAAAGATAATCTTTATTTAACATGATTCCGTATGTTTCTTCTACTACATTTGCTATACTTATGCATGCTTTAGCCACAGCTATTGTATGATTCAATACATCTCTATCAACTATCAAAGAGCCGGAAGAGAACGGTGTTCTTACTTTCTCTATTTTTTCAGGCTTATATTTTTCAAAATTTGGATTACTTAATTTTGGGTTTTTCAGAAATTCAATTACTTTATTCCTTAAACTATTGTCTTCTATTTTCTGGGCTAATTCTATAAGCTCTTTCATAAATCAACCAAATAGTGCTCCTAATCCAGCTACTGCCTCTTCTTCCTTCTTTTCTTTGCTCTCTTCTTCTTCCTTCTTTTCTTCTTTGGTTTCTTCTTTTGGTGCTGCCGTTGGGCCTATCGCTGCTTCTTTTATTGCCTCGTCTATATTCACACCCTCTAACGAAGAAACTAACGCTTTTATCTTAGCTTCGTCTACATTTGCGTTTATAGCTTCAAGTATCTTTTTTATGTTTTCTTCAGTTATTGGTAGCCCAGCGCTGTGAAGCACCAATGCAGAGTACACTTCTATCATTTTTTGACCTCCGTTTTACTTTTTAGAGCGTTTGCTTCATTATATGCTTTTATCAATAAATATTTTATATTTTCTTTTGTCGGATATCCAATATTAATTGTTAAGTTAAATGCATACATATAAGCTCTCTTTATTTCATAAGGATACTTGAACACCATCTCTAAATCTTCTTTTGTATAGATTTTTCCCAAATGATAAATAGCAACTACATTTAGTTTAACTTTAATTGGTCTTATTTCAAGTTTTCTTAATAATGAGATTAAATTTTCAGGTATTTTTTCCCCTTTTTTCACAAGCAGAGTGTCTTTTTTAACTGCTATTTTTCCTCCTTCTACTCCAGCAGGTATTTTTGCCTTTGCAAAATCGCTTATTGCTGGGCCTGCAGGTAATTTGGTTGGACCAGCCGAAATAACTATATCGTCTTCTGCTATATCGCCCTCTTTTCCAAACCTGTAGACAGACACTTTCATTAGTTTTTTAAAGAATGAAAACGGATCCTTCCCATTGATTGCCAAAAGAATTTGCGATGGTAAGAAATCTTTTATAGCTTCTATATTTTCTTTTTTAATGCCTTCCAAAGCTTTTAATAACAACGATTTCTTAATAAACTTGAATTTAACATCATTTAATATTTTTTTCATCTCTTGAAATTCTCTGGTTGGTGTTTTATACATGTCAATAATCGCAATTAAGTCTGACTCCTCAATCGTTTTTCTTATTTCGCTTACCAATCTTTTTTTCCATTCTTTGACCATTACATCACCTTTATTTTGACTGGACTACTCATAGTAAATTTCACAAGCACAGACTTTATGTTTGCTCTTCCTTTTGGTAGTTTCGAAACCACAGTTTTTATTACTTCTTCTATATTCTTAGCCAATTTCTCATCATCCATGTTTTCCTTACCAACCAAACATTGAATCACTGGTGCGTTTTTAATTCTTATTCTAATGCTTTTTTTATAAAGATCGATTGTTTTTTCCACGTCACCCCTTATAGGTTTTGGCATTTTTCCCCTAGGAGCTAAAAATCTACCTAGAAAACGACCAACAACGGGCATTAGTTGTGGTTCTGCCAAAAAGAAATCATATTTTTTTGCTAATTTTTTAGCTTCTCTCTTGTTTTTCGCAATCTCTTCTATATCTTTAGAAGTATAAACATCTACATTCAAGTTTCTGTATGTGTCTGTAAAAACAGCGATTTTTGCATCTTCACCTCTTCCAAAAGGAAGTACTATGTCTTCTGTTATTTTATTCTCAGGCTTCTTTATGTCAATTCCTTTTAAATTTATGATAAGGTCAACTGTTTGAACAAAATTCCTCTTTTTAGAATTTTCTCTTAAAGTCTTTAATGCCTCTAATATTTCTTTCTCCATTTTTAACCCTCCTGCCTAGGCAGTGTACCGGGTATTTCATTATAGTATCACATTTTTAAATCATTTTCTGTTTATCAATTCGTCCCATTTTCCTTCATCGATTTCTTTCAGAATTTCTTTTGGAGATTTTCCCTCAATTGTTATTGGTATTGAAACACAAGTACCCACAACTTGCTTTACCATTTTTTTTAAATCTCTTGGATTTGTCTGAACCGACTTAATCTTCGCTATCTTGAGTATCTTCTCCATGGATATATCGCCTACAGACGTTTTACCTTTTTCTTTTTCTTCTTGAGATATAGCGAGTTCTTCTAACCCCATTTCCATCTTTAAAAGTTCTGAGATAGAAGGCACTTCGAATGATATGAAATAATTATCCTTATCTAGATTTATTTTTACCAAAAAGTCTAACCCACTTAGCTCCTTTGCTTTTTCTTTAATTTTATTTATTATTTCATCTGCTTTGCTTGTTTTTCCCTCTAAATTTTTCTTTATTATGTTCTCATCTACTTTTCCCTTAGAGATGTTAATTCTAACTTCCATTCTATCCCTTCGTTTTTTCTACGACTCTCACTAAATCTGCAGATACACTTATTGGAATAGGAACAGTAGCCTCCAAGAGTTCTATTGTTACTTCTCTTTTAGCACTATCATATCTTCTAACTTTTCCTTTTTCCCCCTTAAAAGGACCTCCTATTACTTCAACTATATCACCGACATCAAGTTTGATTTCTCTTTTTCTCGGTATAATGAATTTCTTTATTTCCTCCATGGAAACAGGTTTTCTTATAAGACCTCTAACATTAGGCAAATCTTTTATAGCTCTTTCGACTTCATCTATTTCTCCTTCAATCAATATATACCCTTTGAGTTCTTCAGGGTGAAAAATCGCCTTTATATCAATACCTTCATTTAAAACTCTTCCATACAATCCTTTCATTGTTATTCTTTCTCTTCCGATTATTGTTTTGATAGCATATATCATACTCATGCCATCAACCTATAAAAACTATTGAAAAAACATACAAAATAAAACCAATTATTCCAACAACGCTCATGCCTATCACGCATATTTTGCTTATATACATAAACTCTTCTTTTGTTGGTTTTTTCGCAACTTTCAAAACTCGTTTGTACTCTATTAATTTCTCTCTGATTTTCATAAGAATCAACTTACTCTATAAACTCTACTCCTAGTATATCTTGAATTTTCTTTTTTTCTTCGGTCGTCCATGGTCTCTCTGGACCAAAAATTTGTGGGGATTTTACACCAGTTACAACGACCAATGTTCTTACAGAATCCCCTAAAGAGTGATCGATCTGAGCACCCCATATTATTTTAGCGTCTTTAGAGAGTCTATTCGAAACGGTTTCAACAATCTGTTGTGCCTCTCTAACGGTTAAGTCAGGACCGCCTGTTATATTTATTAAGGCCCCTTTTCCATCAGTTATATCCACATCTAACAACGGGTTTGTAAGTGCTTTCTCAACAGATTCAAAAGCTCTGTTTTCTGTATCGCTCTCTCCCATTCCAATCATTGCTAGCCCTCCTTCGTTCATAACAGCTCTTACATCAGCAAAATCTAAGTTTACTAACCCTGGTTTCGTAACCATTTCAGCTATGCCTTTAACAGAGTTCACGAGTATCTCATCAGCAATTTTAAAGGCTGTTGTTATAGAAACGTCTGGAACTATTTCTAAAAGTTTGTCGTTTGGCACGAGAATTAATGTATCAACAACATCTTGTAATAGCTCCAAACCCCATTTTGCGTTTTCCATTCTTCTTGCGCCTTCCATCTTGAAAGGAAGCGTGACTATCGCCACAGTTAATGCTCCTAATTTTTTGGAGACTTCTGCTAAAACAGGTAAACTACCAGTTCCGGTTCCACCGCCTAAACCGCCTGTCAAAAAGACCATGTCTGCTCCCTGCAAGGATTTCTTTATCTCTTCCTTACTCTCTTTTGCAGCTTCCATTCCAAGTTTAGGATCGGCTCCAGCGCCCAAACCAGCTGTCAACTCTCTTCCAATCAAAATTTTTTTATCTGCATCCGTATACAACAAATCCATCGCATCTGTGTTCACAGCAATTGTTTCGGCTCCAACTATTCCGACCTGCATAAGCCTAGTTACGGTATTGTTACCAGCACCACCAGCACCAACAACCTTTATTTGAGTTTTTCTTCTTTCGAGCAATTCTCTTAACTCTTCGTCTATTTCTTTCGTTTTTGTTTCGGCTGGTTTTTTAACCAGATGTTTTAAGCCCATGCTCTACCTCATATTTAATTGAAAACCGATAGAATAAATAGTTATTGAATTCTTAAAGTTTTTAATGTTTTTCTGTTTTTTTCATTACCTCTATATCTAGACAAACCTTCCATTTTCTTGGTGCGTAAGGAAGTACCTTTCTCTGGTCTTTTATTGAAAAAGTTATGTTAGTTTTTTTGAGTTTTTCATTCAATTTCTCTTTTACATCATTAAATAGATTTTTTTCGTCGCTTATCGAGTAGAAATGAATTGTTCCTTTTTCCTTCAATAATTTAACTGCTATGTCAATATAATCTAAAGACCTAAGAGGAAGTGGCATTAAGATTCTATCAAATTTTTTGTTAAGCTTTTTAGATACTTCTCTTACATCGCCGTTTATTAATACGATCAAATGAGATACTTTGTTTATTCTAACGTTTTCCTCTGCATATCTATGCGCGTCTTTGTTCAGCTCTATACAATAAATCTTCTTGATTACTGGATTAAGTTTGGCGATAGCTATAGCAAATGGCGCAACCCCACTAAACATAATTAGAACTTCTTCACTTTGCTTTACTTTAGAAGCTATTCTTTTTCTTTCGAGAGCTTCTCTCGGAGAGAAATACACTTTTAATGGATCTAGCTTAAGTACATATCCAAACTCTTTATGCAAAACTTCGGTATTACTCTCGCCATAAATTATTTCAAACTCTCTTAATCTTTCCTCTCCCCTTCTTTTCGATCTCTTTGTAAGAATTGTTTTTACATTTTTGTTGAGTGAGATTATCGTCTTCGCTATATCTTTTTCAAATTCCTTTAAATCCTCGTTAATTTCGACGATCGCAACTGCTTTTTCCTTAGAGCCTATGATTTCAAATGAATTTGGAATTAGCTCTATTTTTTCTTTCGGTACTTTATCTTTCAGTAAATCTTTGAGTCTCATTAATTTTAAGGTTCATGGTTTACTGATATATATGATAACTTTAGTTGGGTTGGGTTTGTATGACGAAGAGGACATATCACTAAAGGGCATCAAAGCGATAAGAGAAGCAGATAAAGTATATTGCGAACTTTATACAAGTTTTTGGAAAGGCAATTTAAAAAATCTTGAGAAACTCATAGAGAAAAAAATAGAGTTAGTTAGTAGAAGAAAGCTAGAAGAAGAAATAAACGAAATTCTAAAAGATGCAAAAAATGAAAAAATTGTAATTTTAGTTCCTGGTGACCCATTAGTTGCAACTACTCATACATCAATCGTTTTAGAGGCAAAAAAAAGGGGCATAAAAACCAGAATTATACATTCGTCTTCAATAGTCTCGGCTGTTGCAGAATGTGGGCTCCAGATATACAGATTTGGAAAAATTGTAAGTATACCTTTCTTGGAGAAAACAGGTAATGTATTGCCAAAGTCTGTCTATGATTCCTTAATTAAAAATAAAAAAAATGATCTTCACTCTTTATGTCTTTTAGACGTAGATTTAGAAAATCAAAAATTTATGAAAATTAACGAAGCTGTTGATATTTTACTTGCGATGGAAAACGAGTTTAGAAAAAATTTGTTAAATGAGAACACAGAAATTGTTGTAATATCTGAAATAGGTTCAAAAAAACCAAAAATTTCATTCGATAAAATTAGTGAAATTAAAACGAAAAAATTTGAACTACCATCTTCAATTATAATACCTGCAAAGCTTCATTTCTTAGAAAGAGAATATCTAGAATTTTTTAAGATGTAGTTCGTTCTCGTGTCTCTCCACTTGGCCATACAACCAACAATATGAGCAATGCCAAGATCCCTAGAACAACTATCATTGACATGGCATCTTCACCGGCTATACCAACCGAAGAAATAGTAAAATTCGTTATTCCACTAGTAAAGAAAATTATTGCTCCTATCAGCAAAACCATTATCAATGATCCAGCAAGCGCTTTCCCTTTAAGATATTCTGATAATTGTTCACCAACCCCCCTACTAAAAAACATTCCAAGAAGCATCAAACTTATCATTATAGTTAAAATTGACATTGTACCATAGAAGAAAAACGTAGATAACTGAGTCTCTATATCAACTCCAGATATAATTGGATATTCCCAAACCATGAAAGCTGCTACTACTGCCACTGTAGCGTTTACTATGACATTTTTTTTCGGCTCACCAAATATCTTTGATTTTCTGAGTAAACCATAAAAAACAGCAGAGGTTAGTATAAACGGAAATAGAAATTGAAATGCGCCAAACTTACTCAGCGCTATGATGACGTTTTCCATGGGAGTTGCCATTATACCATCCTCGTACCACCAATTAAAACTATGATAAAAATTATAAGACCGACAACTATTGCTACTGTAGTCATGTCTGGTTTTCCGCCAGCTCCTGGTTGAGATCCAGGCATTGTCCACACAACAGAGAGAAGACCAGATGCCAATGAAAGTGATAGAATTAGGAAAACGACAGCAAAAAGTGTTGTTCTTCTTTTAAATTGATCCATTAACATTTTTGGAAGATCTGGATAGAAAATACTAGCTATTACTGCACCGAGTAAAAATATCAAGGCAAATACAAAAACTTGCATGAAAAAAACTGAAAAAAAACTATTAACGCTGATGCCTACTACGAATTTGTATGCTAATATACTAAATCCTATCGATAAAGAAAGTAAAGAACTTATTATTTTATTTTCAATTAGCTTTGATTTGGTGAAAAATGCATAAAAAATAGCAGAGGATGATAAAAAGATCAATAAATCGAAAAAACCGAAGGACATTAGCTGCTCTACTATTAGTTCCATTACATTCATTGTTTTCTAAAAATAATTAATTTTTCAAATAATTTATTCCTTAAGTTTGTAAACAAGCTCAGATAAACTTCTTACCGATTCTATTAATGCCGGCAGTGCTTCTCTAAACACTTTTTCTAAACTTTCTACTTTTCCTGTTAATCTTCTTATATCCCCTCTGAGGTTTTCCATACTGCTTTCAAAGACGAATTTTTCATCCTCCTTTTTTTCTTTTAACTCTCTTACTAGGTTTTCTATTGTTGAAATTTTGTTTTCAACGTCCTTTTGTCTTGAAACAAGTTCTCTTATCTTTCTATTGATCTCTGTTGTTTTTTCGTCAACTAAAGTTTCGACATAATCTTGACTATACTCTGGTTCTTCTTCTTTGTAATAGGCCTCGATTGAAGACTCTTCTGGAACTTGCAGATCTGTCGAAACTTCTTTTTTTATGTCTTCTATCGTCGGTAACGGTTTGTCGGTCTTTTCTGTATTCGCTGACACTTTCGATTTAGTCGATTCTAAAATCGCTTTTTCGATTTCATCCAACGAATAACCTTCTTTTGAAAGAACTTCCAGTATTTCATGCTCTGATAAACCTTTCTTAGAAAGCTCGTTTACTTTATCAATGGGAATATGACCCTTCCCTTTAGCTTCTGTTTTCTTTCTAAAAAGCGCCATTTTCTTCTATTTTTAATTAGTTTTCAAGAAATATTAAACCTTAACTTTTTTCCTTTTCCTGAAGGAACTTATCATCCTCAAAACTTCCTCTCTTGTTACAAACTTTGATTTCAGTGGATTAAAAATGCTTACATAACTTTCAATTCCAGCTAATTCCTCTTTTGTTACAAAAGTGTTTATCTTTTTTTTCATTTCGTTTATTTCTTTTTCAAATTCATTCATTCTTTCTTTGAGTTCGTTTATTTTATCTAAAATTCTTCCAAGCTTGATGTTTGTTTCGTCTATTTTTTCTAAAAATTCTTTACTTAAAGTTATTTCGTCGTTTTCAATTTTTTCAACCTTGTCTTCTAAAATCCTTATTCTTCTTAAATGTTCATTCAGCCTTCTAACAATTTCCCTTAATATAACATCAACTTTTTCTTTTTCTGCCATTAATAAAACATTTGTTTTCGAAAAAGATAAATTTTAAATTAGGTGTAGATTTTGGTTGAGTACAAAACAGAAGACAATGTTCTTAAGTTTGATTGTAATAATTGGGTGATTCCCAGTAGTATAGAGGATTCTGGAGCTACGATGGCCGTTGTTGTAGACACGTTATCAAAGGTTTTCGGTGTCGAAAGAATTGTAATGGTTGAAGAGAGAGAGATAGAATACGGAATAGAAGAAACACAAATGTTGATTGAACTGGCAAAGCTGATTGGAAAAGTAATGTCGGAAAATATTTTAGATATAAAAAATCTTGGAAAGTTAGAAAACAAAGAAGAATTGTCGAAAAGGATAAGGGAGATTAGATTTATAGTTACACAGTTACTAAGAAAAGACCCTATCGCGGCCTATGTGAGAATTAACCAGTTAATTAAAAAAGAGAAAGATGCCGTGTTTGTTAAAAACGTTTTGATCCCACTTAGGAACATGCTTGAAAATATAAAGTTGATTAGAAAAGCAAAACCCTTTCTAAAGTATTATAAATTCGGTGATAGATCGATATACCGAAAGATTTTTTCTCCTATAGTCAGACCCCCGTTCATGTTGACTAGGTTTGTGATGAAAGTACCTACAGAATCGAGATTGATTGATAAGTATGAAATTCGTGGAAAAATTAAAGTGGAAATATATCAACTACCGGGGGTTGCCAGATTTTTCTACAGAATTATTCCACCAGAATTTGTAATGAGTGAGGATGAAAACAAAATTCTGCAAATGGCTAAAGAATATTTGGCAGAAAGAAGGCCAAAAGAAACAGAAACCACAGACTACGAAAAAACTAGAGAATTTTTTATGTCGTTAGGAAGAAGCTTGATAAGAGATATATCAAAAAGATTAGGAACTAGGCTCAGCTCTTCCGACATAGATAAATTGACAGAGATACTAATTAGGTACACGATAGGCTTCGGTGTTCTAGAAATTGTATTAGCTGATGATAAAGTTCAAGATGTGTACATAAATGCACCCGTTGGTTCTTCTCCTCTATTCGTAAACCACACAGATTATGGAGAGTGTGAAACAAATATAATACCAACAAGAGAAGAGGCAGAATCGTGGGCGACAAGATTTAGGTTGTATTCGGGAAGACCATTGGATGAAGCTAATCCTGTTTTGGATACAGAAATAACTGTAGCCGGTGGAAGAGCAAGAGTTACAGCAATCACAAGAACGCTTTCTTTGAAAGGCTTGGCCTTCGCATTTAGAAGGCATAGAAAGCGGCCATGGACCTTTCCCCTTTTTATAAAGGCAAAGTTTTTCGACCCATTATATGCTGGTGTCATGAGTTTCTTGGTTGATGGTGGCAGATCTATTTTGATCGCTGGGGGAAGAGGAAGTGGTAAAACAAGTCTATTGAATGCTATGTTGTTAGAGCTTATGAGAAATACAAGAATTATTGTTGTTGAGGACACACCGGAGCTTTCAATAGACCTGATGAGAAGACTTGGTTATAACATAATCGGACTCAAATCAAGATCTGTAATAACCCAAGTAAAAACCGAGTTACCACCAGAAGAGGCATTAAGAACAGCCTTAAGATTGGGAGATTCTGTTTTGATAGTAGGCGAAGTAAGAAGTAAAGAAAGTGTGGCTTTGTTCGAGGCCATGAGAATAGGTGCACTAGCAAATCTTGTTGCTGGAACGATTCATGGAGAGAGTACTTATGGTGTATATGATAGAGTTGTTCATGATCTAGGTGTGGTTCCAACGAGCTTTAAAGCGTTGGATATAATTACAATAGCGAATGTACTAAGAAGTCCTGATGGTCTAAAAAGGTTTAGAAGAGTTATTGAATTAACGGAAGTTAGAAAAGAATGGAAAGAAGACCCGATGCTAGAAGGGGGGTTTTATAAGCTAATGGAATACTCAGCAAAGGAGGACAAACTGAAACCTACAGACGTTTTGCTTGAAGGTGAATCGGAAGTTCTAAATGAGATTGCGAAAAGGGTTAGAGAATGGCACGGTGCGTGGGACAAAGTTTGGGAAAATATATTATTGAGAGCGAAAATTAAAAAAACGATAGTAGATTTCTCAGAGAAATTGAAAAGAAACGATATTCTTGAAGCTGATTGGGTTGTAGAATGTAATGAAATGTTTCATATAATTTCTAACAATGTTTTAGAAGAGGTTGGTAGTGTAGAATCAAAACGTGTATATGAGAGATGTCTAAATTGGTTTAAGAAAAAACTAAAGGAAAAAACATGAATGACGAAAAAGAAAAACAAACACTTTATGAAAAAATTTGCATGTTTTTCGAAAAGATAGGGATTAATCCACCAAAGGATCTGAGAGAAAGATACGAGAAAGAAATAAATTTTTGTCATCTAAAGACTACTCCGAAGGGTGTTTTTTCAACTGCCATTTTTGTACCGATTATAATTTCGATTTCTATGTCAGTAATAGCTTTGTTTTTAAACGTCTTCTCCTTTGCCCTTCTAGGAATGATTGTTGTTTTGAATTTTATTGTCTTTTATTTTCTCCTTTTTTACACCAAATTTTTGGTTAAATTTTTTAGGTCGAAAGCTGCGTCTGAGATGGCTCTGGCTATAGTTTATATGACTACTTCACTAAAAGTGTCTAGAAACTTAGAAAACGCGGTTTTATTTGCTGCATCAAACTTAAAGGGTCCGCTAGGAAAGGACTTTAAACAAATTTTATGGGAATTAGAGACAGGAAAATTGAATTCAGTTATACAAGGAATTGACAAACTGATAGAAAAATGGAAAGAAGAAAGTGAGGAGTTTGTCGATGCTTTAACAATTTTAAAGAATACAACGGCTGTTCCACCATCAGAAGTTGATAAAAACCTTAGGAAGGCGGTGTCGATTATGCTTTATGGAACTAAAGAAAGAATGAAAAAATACTCGCTGGCGTTAAAAATGCCTTTGATGATAATAAACATGTTTGGGATTTTACTTCCCGTGATGGGACTAATATTCTTCCCGATTGTTTCACTTTTTACACCAGAAATTGCTAGGCCAGAACTTCTGGCTTTTTTATATGTGGTGTTTTTACCGACAGTCAACATAATTTTCATGAGACAGTATTTCTATCATAGACCATATTCTTTTCACCAAATTGAAAGCAAGGTTATTGTTGATCTAAAAAAACTTCTTTTACCTATATTTTTTATTTTGGTGTCCTGTTTAGCAGTCGTTGTGTTTTCGTCTATGCAACTCTTGAATGAAAAAGGGGCTTTTAGTTTTAATCAACTAATTTTCTCAGTAAGTATTGTATCAACTATAGGTCTTAGCATTTCTTCGATTTTACTTTTAGTAGGATATATAAATAAAGAAAAGAATGAAAAGCTTTTGGAAATGGAAAGGGAATTGCCGTCTGTTCTTTTTGCTTTGAGTTTGGAAGCAGAAACAGGAAGACCGTTTGAAATTATCCTCGAAGATTCTTTGTCAAAAATAAGAGATTATAAGTTTAGTGAAATCGTTATTAGAATCCTAGAAAGAATTAAAAAGTTGGGTTTAAATCTCAAATCAGCTTTATTTAGTGAAAAATATGGAGTAATGTTCGATTATCCGTCTAAGATTATTCATGCGGTAATGAAAACGGTTGTCGATATATCTGAAAGAGGCATACATTTCCTTTCTTCTTCGCTAAGAACTATTTCAGAATATCTTAAAGATGCAATAGAAGTTGATGATTTTTCACATGAAACTTTATCGGAATCCACTTCACAAATGCGATTTCAAGCGTGGCTTTTGGCTCCACTTACTGCAGGAATAGTTGTTGGTTTGATGGCAATTGTATTGCATATATTTACAGTTTTTGGAGGGTCTTTAGAACAAATAAATGAGTTTTTGGGTGGCGGAGATAAAAGCTTTGGTACTATTTCTTTTCTATTCAACATAGGGAACTTAATATCTTTTTCACAATTTCAATTTATAGTAGGGATTTACATGATAGAAATTATGTTGATCTTATCTTACTTTACAGGTGACATAAAGTACGGAGATAACAATGTAAGCAAAATACTCGAGATGGGGGAAACCCTTTTAATTGGAATTTTCATATATTTTTCGACAATTCTTCTACTATACATTCTTATAAATGGTATGATAACAATTAGTGCGGTTGAAACAATATGAAAGGTGTTAGAACGTCAGTTTTATTCATAATGGTAGGAATTTTAACAATTTTTTTGATAGTACTCTTTATTTATATCGTCTCCGAAAAAATTTTTAAATATGCTCCTTGAAGGAAAAAAAGGGATTGCTATAAGTTGGATTGTCTTGGCCATTTTGTTTATAATTTCTATCATCGTTTTTTTAATTTTCATAAACAAAATGACTTTTATCATACCTATTTTTGGAACAAAGGTTGGAGAGGCCATTAGTGGAGGATAATTTACATTAATTTCAAAAACAAAATTATATTTAATGAGCTGGTCTTTAACGTTGGTCGCTGGTTTTGTTGTTGGGGTTATAGTGATTTCACTATCAAGTTTATTTCTTTTTGGTACAACGAACCCCATTTTCGACCGCTTGTCGTCTTTATTTTCCTCCTATGATCAAGACATTAGAAACGCTATACTTTGCGCTATTGAGAGGGCTAAAAGTGGTTGTAATGATCCTTTGATAGATACAATAAGATGGAAGAGTTATGATGAAAATGGGAGTTTGGTTGAAGTTTCTTGTATAGAGTTTTGTAACAGAGAACAATTTTTTGATAAAAATGGGAGAGTGTTTGGTTTTGAATCAATTTACTATCCTGTGGAAATTTCTGTAAGCGGTGAGGACAACATTATAGGAAGGTATAGTTCACCAGAGATAAAATGTTTGACACTAGCTTCTAAGATAGTTCATAAAATGTATCCAAATAAGTTTTCTTTAGATGTAGGTGATAATTATATAATA
This sequence comes from uncultured archaeon, assembly GCA_964459585.1. Lineage (GTDB taxonomy): Archaea > Aenigmatarchaeota > Aenigmatarchaeia > CG10238-14 > EX4484-224 > EX4484-224. The sequence goes on from CAYWME010000001.1 coordinate 19,365, forward strand.
ATCGATGATTCTGTAATAAAAAAATATCCTACTCCCTCTGATGACGATTGTGATGGGGCGGAAAGCTATGATTTATTGGATATCAAAAACTCTAAATTGTATATTTATACAGTTACTGATCCGTTTCATGATAAAATCGTTTATGTAAACTCTACAAACACTTATCCGATCATTGAGCCCAATGGTGAGACATATGTTAATCTTACTCTTACTGAGACTTATTATGGGTTCGATACGAGTTTAGATATAAGTGTAAATTTTTATGGGAAGGCGATAAGATTAAGAGTTAAAGATAATAACTATGAGAAAGACCTAATAGTGGTTGCTGATAAGATAGATGGAGAAAATAAAAACGTTGTTCTCTCTATATATGATTTTACCGATAATTCACTTATATGTCAGAAGACCATAAATAAAGGCTCTCGTGACAAATGTGAACTCGATGATATTAGAGAGCTTGACTTTTTTGTAGAAGACATGTTTAGCTTTTCTTATTGCGTAATTCATGAATGTTATGGTAGTAGGTGTGGTTCTGTGTATAAATATGTTAGTCAAGAAAATGATGATATTTGTGATGTTGTTTTGTCAACCATTAATTCAACAAAAATAAAAATTAGATTCCAAACCACTGATTGTGAAAGCCAGGGGGACGGGTATGTTTGTTTAAGTAATTGTGGTCCATGTAACGAAGTTACTAGATATTCGTGTAGTAACGGAAAGCTATGTTGTTATTGCCCTTACTTAACAGAAATATCATAAGTTGTGAGTGTTGCACTCAAAACGGGCCTTCCATAAACACTTTAACTTAAATCAGCAAAATATTTAATTAATGAGAGGTTTTGGATCATTCGTTGTTGGTGCTATAATCGTAGTGGTAACGGTAGTAGTGATAGCTTTTCTTTTATTCAAATATGGTGGTAGTTTATTAAGACAGCGATCTGATATATTTATTTCTTATTCCAATGTTGCTAATCCGAGAAACGCTATACTTTGCGCTATTGAGAGGGCTAAAAGTGGTTGTAATGATCCTTTGATAGATACAATAAGATGGAAGAGTTATGATGAAAATGGGAGTTTGGTTGAAGTTTCTTGTATAGAGTTTTGTAACAGAGAACAATTTTTTGATAAAAATGGGAGAGTGTTTGGTTTTGAATCAATTTACTATCCTGTGGAAATTTCTGTAGATAGTAGTAGTTCGATAGAAAAATATAAAGATCCAAAAATAGAATGCTTATCGTTAATCGCAAAATTTAAAACACCATCGTGCCCGCTTGGTTGTGCTGGTACTTATGTTTTCGTTGACGATTATGCGATATCCAAATATCCTGATGTTTCTAAAGAATGTAATGGGATTGAATCGTACAGTTCACTTGCTTTGAAAAAAACTACATTGTATATCTATGCTGTCAAAAAAGATGATAACAATCCCCTAACACTAAACAACTTTATATATATTTTTATATATAGTACCCCAACATATCCCGTACTCCATCCTAACGATAAAGTCAGTATAACATTGAGCAAACCATACGATGATGGTACTTACGTAGTGAAAGCGGTTAGAATAAAGACGATAACCTCAGATTCTCAAAGAGATTTAATAATCACTACAAGAAATATAAATCGCGAAGAGGAAAAAATTGAGATTTTAATACTAGACTTTGACAATTTAAACTCAATTTGTCAAGAAATAATAAGTAGAGGTTCGACTTATAAGTGCTATATTGATGACAACAATTATCTTGAAATTGTACCAACGGAATTTTCTCAATCCAGTCGTCCAAAAACCAATAACACAAAAGTTACTATAAAATTCAAAACACCAACTAGTGGTGGAGAGGCTGGTAGAATGGTAAGTTCTTGCGCGCCTCGCCCACACTGTCTTTACCCAGAATAAAATAAAATTATTTATCTCGAAATTAAGAGTTTTATTATGGTTTCTATAAACACAGTGTTTATAATATTAGTTATTTTTTTCACATTTTTCTTCACTCTTGTATTAACATGGAACTATTATGCAAAAAACGAAAAAGTAAGAGGAGAAATGGCTTGTGAAGCGAAACTATTAAATTATTGCCAAAGATGGTTAACGGAAGGAGAAGACCCTGGCGATTGGTATTCTATATCTCCTGTAGACTGCGAAAAATATGGAATTACTAGACCGACTAAAGAATATTGTAATGAGGTATTAAAATGAATGGGATAACATCTATAGATGTAGCCGGATTTGTTATAATAACAATTTTAACACTTGTCTTTTTTTTCAATTTTTTACCAAGAGCCGTAGAGATGCTTGTAAAAACTGTTAGTCTAACCTCAACTTGGAGAGTTTCGGAAGAGATAAGTAGTTTAATATCAACATCAGCTTCAGCGCCCTATGAAATCGAAATAAACTACAAAATCCCAGACGAGAGAGTCAAATACAAAATATCTACTTCAGATAGATTCGTACATGTAAGTATTTTAAGGGGGGGTGTTTTAGGAGAAACGTCTCCAGCAGATTCAAAAATTCTCGTAGATGTGAATGAAGAAGCGTTTGAAAGTGCTTCCGAGTTCATTATAAAAAAGTTTTTAACAAACGGTGAAACCCAATATGTCATCAAAGCTAAATAAAGGAATTACGATAACGACATCGGCCGTTTTCGAAGCAATTGTTTTACTCATTTTAATAATACTGATATTTTGGTTTTTTGCTAATACAGCGTACGAGGCACATTTGAAGTTAAAAGAAAATAGAGTAGAAAAAATGTCGATAGAAGTAGCAAATGCTATGCTCAGTTCAAAGGAACTTACATACGAAGAAAACGGAAAGGTTTTAAGAGGTGTTCTAGATAAAGAAAAACTAGATGCAAAATTCTACAAAATTAAAGAATTTCCACTAGTAACGAATGTTAAGGAATTTGCGGGTTGTGTACAATATACTTATAATAACAATTGTTCTGAAGCGAACATAATAGACATTCTTGAATGTATAGCAAACTTTCTTTCAGACATAACTGGGTGTGTTTCTGATTTCATTCTCGATAATTTTGGCCCAACAAGTGATACGAATATATTTAAAAACTATGAAGTTGCTGTCCAATCATTAAATATGTATACAACGCCTATAGACGTTTCTGTAGGTTTTCCAAATACATACACATACGTTGTTGTTTTAGATTTAGAAAATTGCGATGAAAACGGTCATTGTGAATCTTGGCAGGGAGTTATTAATTCACCGACATCATTAGGAGAAAATTATATATTCAGGTTTGGTGAGTGTCTTTTGAGTAACATAAATTTGGATTTAAACACGATTGTTTCGGCAGGTCTTTTTGCCGGACTATGGACACCATTTGACATAGACGAATGTGTTAATAATGTTTTTGGAGGAAACGCAATATACAATAATATAATGTCAAGAAAAGGTCTTCCTGTGTTAATAAAATATGGAAATGGTGAAACCCATATAGGAAGAATTTATGTGGGAATGGTACAATGGTCGTAAAAAAAGGCTTTATGTTAATAACAATTCCCATCATGATCGCTCTATTTGTATTAGTAATTGGTGGTGCTTTTGGTTTGAGCGTTCTTTTAAAAAAACAACTAATAATTAACCTTATAGTTGAATACGAGAACAACGAAGGCGATCTATCAATCCTATCTCTTTTAAGACGCAAATTCAGCGAGACGTTGGATGGTTATGACGTCATAGTGTTGTCCAGCAATATACAGAGCGATTCTTTTCTCGATTTTATCGATGATGCTATAAATAAGACCATTTCACCTAAATGCTATGAATTATATTTTTTGGAAAAACTTATTAAAAAAACGTGTGATTGCGGCAGAAATTCAAATAAAGTTTCCTTTGATTTAATTGTCCCATATAATGATGAAAACCTAATAAAAACGCTGACTTTGGTGTATAAATGAAAGGACAAGGCCCGATAGCGATTGCATTGATGATTTTGATGATTGGTCTTGCTAGTGCTGGTTATTTTTTAACTTCGTCCATTATAACCACGTATAACGTCAGAACAGGTTTAAAAAGTAGGACAATTATGAAAGAAATCGACAAGTTTGAGGTTTTTAAAATAGGTATAGAAAAATCTCTTAAATATTCACTTTGTCAGGGTGTTTATGAAACCTTTAAAAAAAATGGATTTAGTTCTCTTGACAACATACCGACTATAGATAATATACCAGTTTTGAGAAATGGGAGTAATGTATATTTTACTTATAACTATTTTGACGATGTGAAAAACAGTGTAGCTAATATTTTTTCTGAATATACTAACCAACTTAAGAATGTCAATGGAGTTGTGGTACCGAGTGGTGAAATACGAATTGTAGACGAAGATGGCTTAGTTGAAGTGTTTTTTCATTCCGATGAAAAAACCACGTATTCTGGATTTTTCTATACTATAAAAGATTTGACTAATTTTAGTGCAAAAGTAAGAACGCATTTTTTAGATATGTTTGACCTGGCCATCGACATGTTTATCCAAAACGATAAAATAAAGGAAAAAATCACAGAAGCAATAAATTCGTGTGGATATTGCTCCGACGAAGAACTTGGAAATATGATAAGTGACAAAATTAAAACTCTAGAGGGTAAATACAATGGAGTTGAACTCGTGTTAAATGTTGAAAATATCAAAATAGCCCAAAACAAAGTCACGGCAAAGGTTCTCGTGACAATAAAAGACTCAGATAAATGTTTCTTTTTTGACGACTCTGAAGTACGGTATGATAAATTACCGTTTGTTTTCTATATAATTAGCGAAAAAAACATTTAGAGTTTTGAGCAACAGCCAAACAACAAAAATATTAATACAAAGTTTAAAAAAATATATATGGCAAAAGGGCTGAGTGCACCAACCATAATAAGTTTAATAATTGCGGTCGCTATAGGTGGGTTATTACTCTACATATTCTGGACAAGAGGTGCGACGCCATTTATGGGTGTAACCAGTGAGCAAGATTGCAGAACCACTATTTTTAAAGCATGTAACAAATTTACTGGTATGAATTTCAATGTTTTTGATGATACAAAAATAAAATCATGTATTGAAAAGTATTTTCCTGAGGAAAATAGCGATTATGAAGAATGTATTGATGGGAACCAAGACAAATGTTCAAGCATGTGTATAGCATTTGAATCTGGAACTGTTTAGCTTACTCTGAAATCAATTGCTCTGGAGTTATAATGTTAAAACCTATTTCTTTTGTTATTTCATAAGTATATTCTGCAGAAACATATATCGGTAAACTATCAGAAGTATCGATGGACGGTATATTAAAACTACACATTATCTTTTTTGTGTTGTCTACGAAACTTAATTCTACTAGTTCATCGTTCTTACAAACCGTGTCACCAATTCTAATTGTCACCTTAACGTTTCTTATTTTCCCGCCGTATTTTACTATTCCATCTCCGCTGTTTATTATGACAAACTCTAGATAGCCAGTATCTTGACCGTTTAGACTTCTATAGAAGTATGGTCCATGATCAATTACTTGAACCACTAATGGTGCCTTAGAAACATATGAATAAGAAATGCTTGGCGTCTCCAATATCTCTTTCAACAAATCTATCTTTGCTTTCAAATAATCGTAATTATAAACATCTACGGACCCTGTTAATTCTGTGGAATAATCATAATCCACCGTGACTTCGAGCACTGCATTGCCTGTTACACTTCCTGTTGATATCAAAATGGGTTTTTGATCATAGTAGATTTTTCCTGGCAATTTTTTTTCTAAATCAACAAAAGTAAGCTGCAATTGATTTAAATCACCTTCAAATGTAAAATCACCAAGCTTTTTTTTCACAGTAGCTAGCACGTTTCTAGCATCTTCGCTTCCTTGGTTTTCAACTTTAATCGTAAACGTGTTTTGATCGTTTATAAGAATTTGACTAGGTAAGTCTTCTAAACTCAGCAAAACTTCGCCAAACTGCGTAGAAATTACAGAACTTTTATTCCCAGTCTCACCTGTCTCGCCACCAGTTGGTGTTTGAACACAACCGGCGACGAAAACAACAAATAATAAAATGAATAACTGTAAGGCTTCTTTAATTTTCATATTTTTAATTTTCTTATGAAACGATTTAAATGCTATATTTCTCTTACATCGGCACAAAGAGAAGGAATGACGTCTATATATCTTGAATATTTTTCTTCTGTGATTTCGTAATTTATCTCAATCAAAACCTCAGTTTCAATAAACGATTTTTTAATGTTTGTTTTATCCATAATCTTACATATACCACTCTCATTTATTGCTTCATAAACCTCTCTCTTTTTTTCTATTTCGTCTGGAGAAGTTAGATTATAACAATAATCTTTGAGCTCTCCTACAGTTATTCCTGGTAATTCAAGCGTTTCTCTTGTTTTCAAATTAATGAGAGTTATATTTACAAATGGTGGAAGAAATTCACATACTTTTCCAGAATATTTCTTTATGCCACTATTAATGGCACTTAACAAATCATCAAAATTACACCATATTTGTTTCATACCTATCGTTTGGTTTATCATTATGTTGTTTTGATAATCAACAGTTGAAACATTAGTTAAAATTGGTGTGATAGTTATATTTGATACTTTGAGTGATTTCCCACTGAATGAAAAATCGACTAATAAATCTATCTTATTTATATAGCTTTCCATTGTTCTTATAAACGGATTTGGAACAAAATTGATTTTCATACTAATTGGACCCTGTGTAAGCTCTTCGAAATATATTTGAGGTCCATCATAAGTTTCATAATAAAGAAGCGAAGAGTTTCCTCTAAAGAATCCGGTGTGAGTAACTTCTAAACCCATTCTTAAACCAAAATCATTACAAGTCGATTCGTTCCATCCCAAACACATACATTCATAAGATCCTGTTTTAATGCAAGCCTTAGAAGAATCGTTGCAAGGTGTGCCAAACGCACATTCCACATCATCAAGTGTCGTATAAATCAAGTTAGACTTTATTTGGTCATATGAATATTGACATACAGATGATGACGTAGATGTGACGGTTAAAGTGTTTGGATTGAATTCAACCTTATTGACATGACTCTCCTTTGAGTTCAAAACAAAGCCACTAAAATTTGTTGGTGGTAAAAATTTCATCTTTGGAAAAGAAGTGAGTATAAATGGTTTTACGCTGAGTATTTTTATCGGTTCTTCATACTTGTTTTCTATTTCAAAGGTTTCCTCATAGGGAAACGGTGCTGTCAACGGCCTCGGTTGATTTTTAGAGCCGAAAATTACATTAATTCCACCACTAACCGGTATTTTTTTAACCTTCGTCGAAGAGATTTTTACTAATTTTTTAACTTGCCTGCTCGTACATTGAAATAGTTCATTTATTTCGAAGTCTCCTGAAAGCATTGAGAGACAAATCATTGACCTGGCGATAAAAGGCAAAACAACGAAAAGACTTATTATCAAAAACGAGTTTAAAGCAATAAAACCTCCAACAGATTTAATTTTTGTAGAACCAATAATTCCAATCGCAAAAAAAACTAATAAAATAATTAAACTTGCTGCGTATCCAAGCCTTATAGTTAGCAATTTATAAATGCTATATCCACTTGGTATGTTAAGAAGACTTGGTATTTTCTGTATTATAATCATTGTTATGATAATCATAATTATTGACAGTAGAGGACCAGAAAACAAGACAACGCCCTTTGTCAGCACAGTCAATATAATAAAAACAACTATGAGAACCACTAGAATTATTATAAGTATGAAAAACGTACCGCCCATTACAAACGGAAAAAAGGCCTGACAAAATATAAACAATGGGGTTATAATTCTGAAAACCGAAGAAATACCTTTTTTCTCCCCCTCTTCCTTTGTTTTTATTTTTTTTATAGCATTAGCAAGCTTAGCAGAAACAAAATCTTTTAGTTTTTTGCTTAATTTTTCCTCTTCCGAACTTTTTTCTGAACTTTCTTCAGCCATATATAGAAATTAGTAAAACACAAAATTAATTGTTAAAAACATTTTTAAAGCTATTGGAACAATTAAATACATATAGCTGGAAACTGACTAGAAGAACGATAAAGGAGGTGAAGATAAGATGGTAATAACAACTACAAATACGACATCTACAAGTCCTGCTAGAACGAACACAAGCATGACTACACAACCAGAAAATGAGATCTACGTTGGAAAAAAACCAAGTATGAGCTATGTACTGGCTGTAATCACACAGTTCACAAATGGACAAAGAGAAGTTAACATAAAAGCAAGAGGAAGAGCAATCAGTAAGGCAGTAGACGTCGCAGAAGTCGTAAGGAGAAGGTTCGTCCAGGAAGCAAGAATAAAGAACATCGAGATAGGAACAGAAGAAAGAGAACTACAGGACGGAAAGAAAGTAAACGTATCGACAATAACAATAACTCTAGCAAAGTAAAACTTACAACAAACTCTTTTTTTAATTTTTTAACGTTCTAAAACAAAGGTTTTTCTGTGTTTTATTTTTTCTTTAACAATTTGTATGAGCATTTCACTCTTCTTTCCAACCCCATAAGGCTTTTTCTCTAATAACACTTTCTCGACTAAATCTAGTTTTCTTTCTCTTTCAGCAAACACAGTGAAAAGTTTCTCTCCTTTTCTTACTTTATCACCAATTTTCTTGTTTATAACAATTCCTGCTCCCCTATACTTTGGGGCACCAGCTAGTTTTGCTAGGTCTACGAGCAACCTTGTGTCAATCCAAAAAACAACACCGTTCACAGGAGAGTTAACATCCAAAGTATATTCACCTATGGGTATATCTTCAGGTTTAATTCTTGGGTTACCACCCTGTTCTTTTATTATTTCTCTCAATTTTTTCTCCGCCTTTCCACTTTTTAGAGCATACATCGCTTTTGCCCTACCCTTTCGATCTCCTACGAGTTTTAACAAAGCTTCTGCTATATCAAATACCTTGTCTTCCTGATCACCAATGGTTTTTTTTCTCATGATTATCTCTAATGCTTCTCTTGCCTCCAATGATGGACCAATTGCATATCCAATAGGCTGTTCACCGTTTGTTATAGTAACATTTATCTTGATTCCAAGCCTTTTTCCTAATTCTATAAAATCTTTAGCCAAGAAATTCGCATCACCTATTGTTTTGACTTTCATGCCCCTCCCTGTTGGTATATCTATGATAAGATGGGTTGCTCCTACTGCTTTTTTCTTGCTCATAATGGAAGGAAATAAAAGTGGGTCTATATGCAATGGATACTCTATATTTACGAATCTTTCATCTGCAGGAGCCAAACCGAGCCTCCCTCCCCATACCAAGCAACCATTTGTTTTTTTAACTACCCTTTTCATTTCATCTATCTCGAGAGAGACAGGCATCAAACACTCGGCTTTATCGGCAGTACCTGCAGCTGATGTAACGGCCCTAGAACTTGTTTTTGGGATAGTATATCCGAGAGAAGCAATTATCGGGACCAATATCATTGAAGTTTTATCACCAGCGGCACCACCTATAGAATGTTTATCCAAAACAGGTCGTTTTTTTATGTTAAGTTTTTTACCAGTTTCGACCATGGCCATTGTTAAGTTGGTTGCTTCTTCAAGACTTAAACCAAAATAATGTAAACTGACAACAAACGCTGTTATTTCAACCTCACTCAAATTGCCATTAACAACGTCTTTTATAATTTCGTATATTTTGTTCTTTGTGAGTCTTCTGCCTTTTAATCTTTCCCTTATGTATTGTAAAGAAGATGGGAAGGGAGCTACAGTTACCTCAACCTCTTCACCATCTTTCAATTTGAAAATGTCTTTAACTTCTTTGTATATTCCAATATATCCACGCTCTACCATCTTCTTCGCGATGTTAACTATACAAACACTTTCTTTTCTTTTGTGTTTTAGTTTTATTCTAGAAGTCGTCTTGATCCCAAGATCCTCAGCGTCATCTATATTTAGGACTACTACAGGGAACCCACCAGATTCTATTTGCAAGATTTTAGTTTTCAGTTTCATTTAACCACACAGCTTCCATTTTCAAAAACACATGATGCGTTTGGTTTAGGTGAAATTATCTGGGGGCACAATATAAACCCTGTACAATTTGGTTCTTGGAAGTTTTCTAGGTCAACACACTCCCAAACCGCACCAGCCCTTTCTGTACAGCAGTTGATAATCCTCCAACCACATCTGTTTGTGCCTTCAATTGTTTTTCTTTTCAAATATAAAAATAGTAAAAACATCAATAAAAAAAACAGAAAAATAGCTTTAATCGATTTCATAATGTAATTTTTGAAGTTCAAATTTAAGTAAAAACCACTTAAAATAAATCGATGGTTGATAAAGAAAATGAGCAAATGGTTAGATATCTTAAAAAAAACGGCTATATCACGAAAAAAAGAGTTGAGGACGCATTTCTAAAATGCCCGAGAAAGTTGTTTGTACCAGAGGGATTTGAATACGAAGCTTATAATGACTATCCTTTACCATTAGGTAGAAATTCTACGATATCAGCGTCACATATGGTAGCAATGATGACAGAGCTTCTTGATCCAAAACCTGGTGAAAAAATATTAGAAATTGGTATGGGATCGGGTTGGCAAGCATGTATTCTGTCACAACTTGTCGGAAAAAATGGAATTGTTGTTACTGTTGAAATTGATAAAGATGTTTATTCTTTTGGAAAAAAGAACATTCAGAAAGTTAAATGTGAAAATGTGATAGCTGTTCATGGTGATGGATCATTAGGTTATAAAAAAATGGCACCATATGATGGTGTTTTGGTTACAGCTGCTGTTCCTAAAAAAATCCCAGAAGAATTAATCTCTCAATTAAAGAAAAATGGGAGAATCGTCGCACCAATTGAAAAAAGTAGGTGGAATCAAGTCTTGATCTACGGAAAAAAGATTAACAATAAACTATCAATTAAAGAACTTGCTAATGTTTCTTTTGTAAGATTAAGAGGAATGTTTGGGTTTAAATGATGGGGCTGCTGGGATTTGAACCCAGACCACCAGCACCCGAAGCTGGTATCCTAGCCAAGTTAGACCACAGCCCCCTAAAAATCTTTAGAAAAAAACTTAACTTAAAATCTTCTGTTCCTGTTTTAAACCACCGACTTGTTTTTTAACATCTAAAGCGATTTTTGGTCCGAGGATTCTCGAAAGAACTTCTATCGGTACTTTTCTTATATCAGAAATTGTCTTTATATTGTTGTCAAAGAGTTTTCTGGCTCTTATCCTCCCTATTTTCTCTAATTTAACAAGTCTTAATAGTTCTTCTTTCACACCATGTTTAACTCTAAGTCTTGTTTTTTTAATTGTCTTAATCAATTCTTTTAGGCCGAGAATGTATGCTATTTCTTGTATCGAATATAAAATCCAATCCATTGTCTGTAATTTACTCCAGAAATCCCCAGGAGTTATACCAAAAGTCGATAAAAGAAAACTTTCTGTTTTTTCATTAATCCAAGCCTCAAAAACTAATGCTAACTTAAAGCTTTTTAAAAATTCATCGTAATCGTAATCCCATTCTTCTGGTATATCTGTTATTAGTTTGTGCCTTCTTTTTTCTAGTTCTTCCTCAAGTTTTCCAATCTCTTTTGTTTTGATGTTAATATATGGGTAAAATTCCCTCGTCCAGGCTGCTAAAGAAATAAATGAGAATTCGTTTGTTTTTCTTTTCGCTGCTTTTTTGATTCCATTTATTAGCTTATAACCAGTTAATGGATCCAGGTATAACTCACTTATTCTTTTTCCGATCGTTGCAGCAACTACTTTATTGTCTTTTTCTTTTATAAATCCCCAATCTTTAAGATCTTCTAAGATTCTTTCGATTTTTTCTTCTATAATACAGAAATCACTAAATTGCTTGGCATAGAATGTTTTTGAGAAAAAATTCAACAGACTTTCAAGTGAGTTACAAAAACCAAGAGAAATTAAAGAAAGGACGTACATTCTAAGTATCGGTTCCAGAGAAAGTTTTGAAGTTATGTCTTCTGGTTCTCCTAAAATATAGGTTTCTTCTAAGGTTGCTGCTTCGTGCTCAGTTTTGGAAAATAGTATACCAATCCCAAAATCATCATAGTCAACTCTTCCGGCTCTGCCTAACATTTGCTCAACCTCAAGAACAGGAATGTACATAGAACCTATACCAGGATAATATCTTTTCAGATCACGTATAACGACAACAAAAGATGGAAGATTTACGCCATATGCTAATGATGGTGTAGCAACTATTAGTTTTATTAAGCCTTCTCTAAAGGATTTTTCTATGATTTTTCTTTGTTTATACAACAAGCCAGAATGATGAAAAGCTATGCCTTTTTTTACAAATGTTGATAATTTTTTACATTGAAGTGTTGGTGTATCTAGAACTGTTTCTATTTCAAGAGACACTTTCTTTAATTTTTCTGTCTCTTCCTGTGTTGTGTATTTTGAAACTAATGCAGAGAGTTTGGATGCAAGTGATTCAGCTTTTTTTCTCGTTGATACGAAAAACAAGATTTGCTTTCTTCTTTTAAGTATATTTTTTGTTAAAGCTGCTTCGCCTTCTAAGTTTTCATCAAGCCTTACGATACCTTTATTGTATATCTTTATTTTTGAGTTGACAAGAATTCCTTTGTATAATTTGACTGGTCTCCATGATGAGACAACAGGTTCGGCATTTAACCATTCTGCAAGCTCATTGGCATTTTTTATGGTTGCACTTAGAGCCAGTATTTGTGAGTTTGGAACAATTTCTTTTAAAAGTGTTAGTACAACTTCGAGTGTTGGACCGCGTGATGGGTCTGTTAGAAGATGTATTTCATCTGCGATTATCAAACCTATGTCTCTGATCCAATCCGCGTCATGTCTTATCAATGAATCCATTTTTTCATTTGTAGTGATTATAAAATCATATTTTTTCAACCATGGATCAGAACTGTCATAATCACCAACACTAATTGCAACTTTTATACCAATTTTTTCATATTTTTTCTTGAAAACGTCGTATTTTTCGTTAGCTAAAGCTACTAGAGGAACCAAATATACTACCTTCTTTTTGTCTTGTAAAATTGTTTTAACCGCACTAATCTCAGCTATCAATGTCTTTCCTGAACTTGTCGGAGCAAAAATGACTAAGTTTTTACCCTCTAATAAACCTTTTTTTATAGATTTTTCCTGAACTGGATTTAGACTTGAAAACCCCGAAATTTCTAAAACTTTTTTAACAACGTCTTTCATGCTCTATAATTAGACGAGCAAGTTATTAATTTAATGGAACTTCAATTCAAAATATGATATCATTGGGTATAGAATGTTCAGCGTATGTTTTCGGTGTTGGTATTGTAAATGATAAGAAAAAAATACTTGCCGATCGGAGGTTTTTTTTCAAGCCAGAAAAAGGTGGTCTTATACCGAGAATGGCAAGTGAAGAACATGCTAAAAATTCCAAAAAGATTATTGAAAAATCATTAGAAGAGGCAGGATTAAGTTTAAATGATATTGGTGTTGTTTGTTTTACACAAGGCATGGGAATTCCAAATAATTTGAGAATTTGTTCTAGTGTGGCTAGGTATATTGCATTAAAATACAAAAAACCTATTGTAGGAGTTAATCATGCAATAGGTCATATTGAAATAGGTAAAATGTTAACAAAATGTGAAGATCCTGTTATTTTGTACTTATCTGGCGGAAATACACAGATTATTGCATATTCGGAAGGAAAATATAGAATTTTCGGAGAAACAGAAGATATACCTGTTGGCAACGCCTTTGATGTCTTGGCAAGAAACATGGGATTGGATATGCCGGGTGGTCCAAAAATAGAAGAATTGGCAAAAAAAGGAAAATACATAGAAATACCATATGTTGTCAAGGGAATGGATGTTTCTTTTTCTGGTATACTAACCGATTGTATAAGAAAATTGAAAAAAGGCATTAAATCTGAAAATGTAGCCTATTCATTTCAGGAAACCGTGTTCTCGATGTTGGTGGAAGTTACAGAGAGAGCTATGGCTCAAACAGGTAAAAATGAAGTTTTAGCTGTTGGTGGAGTTGCAGCCAATAAAAGACTTAGAGAGATGCTCAATATAATGTGTAGGGAGAGGGGAGCTAAAGCATATATTGCACCACATAAATATTCTGGTGATAATGGAGTTATGATAGCTTGGGCTGGGCTTCTTGAGTATACTCATAGAAAAAAGAGTATCCCAATCAATAAAACAAGAATTAAACCAAAATGGAGAATAGAGGATGTGGATGTTTGCTGGATTTAAACAAGCTCGCTTTCTGAAATTATCACAAAGTCCCCAATGCTTTTTACCGCTGTGAATGGAATTAAAACTCTTCCTCTGTCATCTATTTTTGGATTTAATTCTTTTAGATATTTTGTGGGATTTGATATAATCATGTTTAATAACTCACCGCTTTCTGCTACAAACTCTATGTTACTTACAACGCCGAATCTTCTTCCTGTTTCTTCACTGATGACTTCTCTTCCTATTATATGTCCTATCTTAACTCTATCTTCGGGCATTTTTTCACCTTATAAATAGTTTTTGAGTTTAACTTAATAAATAATGCGTTGTTTTATAGGTATTTTTCCACCGAGAAGCGTTAGAGAGGAGATTCTTCGAGTTAAAAAAAGTATGGAAAGTTTGCCTATGAAATGTAAGTTCGTAGAGCCTGAGAATTACCATATTTCTGTGTCTTTTCTCGGTGAGATTAGTGAAAACGTTTTAAATGAAATTAAAAAAAAACTTGAAAAAATATGCGAAAATTTTCCAAAGTTTAATGTTAGATTGAATAAGATTGTTTTCATACCAACAGAGAAATATTTCAGAGTGATTGCTTTTGATGTATCCGATGGTAAAGATTTTTTGATTAAATTATCTAAAGATGTTAAAAAAACGATTGGTGGTGATACAAAACCTCCACATTTAACGATTTGTAGAGTAAAAAAAGTTGAAAAAAAAGAGGATGTTTTAAACAAACTAAAAAATATTGAAGTAGATATAAACTTCCTAGCCGAGAGTGTCTGCATCGTGAAAAGTGAATTATCTAGAAAAGGCCCAAAATATACTGTTATGAAAAAAATAGAGTTTAAAGGTCAATTTCTTCAATTTTAGAAATCTTAAAAAGTTTTCTAAACTCATATCTCAATCTTTTATATATTTTTACCTCTTTAATTCTCTCAAATAACTTACATAATTTACTCGCTTTTCTCCTTCCCTCTTTATCAAAATCTGTTAAAATTAAAACCTTACCTCTTTTAATAACATTCTCTAGGGAAACGACACTCCTTCCATCTATTCTCATTATTTTTGTAATGCCAAGTTTTTTAAGTACTTTCTCGTCTTTTTTTCCTTCAACTAAAACTAATATATTTTCAGATTTTATCGTCTTTAGGAGTTTTTTTACTCTCTCCTTTTCTCTTTCATTCAATTTCTTCAAGGATGTCCCTCTCTGTGATTATTCCTTTCAATATATTTTCAGAAGCAACTATCAAGCCACCAACATCCTTTTCCTTCATTAGCCTAATGGCCTCTGACAGGTCCTTCTCTCCGTTTATTTTAAAAACATCCTCCTTATAAACTAAAGATAGATCATCGTCTAGTGTTTCTAAATCAAATTTGTTTTCAAATAAAAATCTTAAAATATCAACAGATGTCACGATACCAATTAAATCAGTACCATCTAATACAGGTAATCTTCTGAACTTAGAGTTAACAATTGTTCTCAGACAATCCATGATAGAGTAGCTTGATTGAATGTGAATCGGTTTACTGCTCATGACGTCTTTAACTCTAACTCCAAAATTTATACTATCAAAATTCCATACAAAATCTCTCTCACTTACAATTCCTCTCACTTTTCTTTTTGAATCGACTATTGGCATGCCTCCTTTCCTTGAAATTTTTAATTTTTTAATTACAAATCCTATTCTTTCGTTTTCTTCACAAAACAAAACTTCTCTGATCATGATATTACTTACAGAGTTCTTAACATCTTCTCCTCTCAAAATAACATCCAGAATGTCTGTTATTGTTAAAATCCCAGTCAATCTTTTTTTATTATTAACAATTGGTATTCTTCTATGACCTGTTTTTAGAATTTTCCTACAAACATTTTCTATTGTTTCTCTTTCTTTACATAAAACTACTTTCTTATTCATCAAAAAAGAGATTGGATGATTTCTGGATATACCAGCATCTTCTAATTTAACCATAATATTTTATTCTTCTTCTGTCTCTTTACAACTTTCACATATCCATTGACCGTTTACGTATTCTAGCCTATCAGAGTAATTTCCACATATATCACAAATTCCGGACGTATATTTTTCCCTTATCACAATTGGTTGTGTCTTCATTTTTCTTCTATATTCTAAAAGTTCTAACATGGCTGGCGAGGTTCTAGCTATATCTGTTAGAGAAATGACACCAACAACTCTTCCTTTCTTTATTACCGGCATTCTATGTACATTGTTTCTTAACATCTTATCGGCGGCTGTTTTTATATCTTCTTCTGGAGAAGAATAAACAAAATGTTTTGTCATTATTTTTTTAATCTTTACTTTATCTGCTTTCAAATTCTTTAACAAAACTTTAAAGATCAAATCCTTATCCGAAATCACACCAACCGGCTTACCTCTTCTCGTGACGACTAAAAAACCTCTTCGCTTTCTCTTAAGTAATTTAGCGGCATCCATAGCTGTTTTTTCTTCAGAAATTGTTATTACTGGTGATGACATCACTTCTCGTACTTTTATCATGATATCATATTATTGTTGAATGAAATTTAAAATGATTTATTTTTTATAAAAACGATATGATTTTTATGAAGTTGTTGGTTATTAGTGATATACATAATGATGTAGAAAATCTCATAAAGTTTATAGAAATCATAAAGGAAAAACTTGAATTCGATGTTGTAATTGCGATAGGCGATTTCGTTGATGTGAATCTGCCGAAAAATTTCTCTAATATTGATATAGGAAAGCTCATAATAGAAGAATTGAAAATGTTTGATAAACCATTGCTAGCAATTCCGGGTAATTTTGATAAAGACCTTATCGATTTATTTGAAAAAGAAGGTATATCGTTACATGGAAGAGGAAGAATCATTAAAAACGTTGGATTCTTTGGTTATGGAGGTGCTCCGACACCTTTCGGTACACCTTTGGAGCCAACTGAAGAGGAGTTGGAATCAAACCTAAGAAAAGCTTATGAAAACATTAAAAGTTCTAAGTTTAAGGTTATGGTAACGCATGTCCCACCTTTTTTAACTAAATTAGACCTTATAACATCTGGTCTCCATGTTGGTTCTAGGTCTGTAAGAAAAGTTATAGAAGATCTAGAACCTGATGTTTGTCTGTGTTCTCATATTCATGAAGGGAGGGGTATTGATCAAATTAAAAATACGAAGATTCTTAATTCTGGTAGATTTTCAGAAGGATATTGTGGAATTGTCAATTTAAACGATGAAAAAATCGATGTTAAGCTAATTAATTTGATTGATATTATGTAGAATATAAAATCATTTAAAAAACAGAAAACTAAAGATTTTCAACTACCAGCGCTGGTGAGTAGATGAATGAATTAATAAACAGGATTGATACCACTATATGGGAAGAAAAAACTGATGTTTTAAAAATATCAACAATCATTGATAAACTGGATTTACTTGATTTATCAATTTTGAGAAAATTTTATGTGGCTGGGAAAGAACCATTTGATATTAAACCATATTGTCTACCTGTTTTATATTCTGAAATGAAAAAGAATGGACTTAAAATTTGTAGAAGAAGTTTTGAATATAGACTTAAAAAACTTGTGAAACTGGGTCTCCTTAAAAAAGTCGAAAGAACAAATCCATCGATATATGAACCTATGTTTGAGATAAAAACTTTTGTTAGAAAACTTATCTTCCTTGTACTTGCGAAAAACGGTCTTGATCAATTTCTATGAACAACCGTAAACTTTTTTCCTATAAATATTGAGATATCACTCAAATTTCATAATTCTTCATAATTCTATAAAATCGTTAAATTCGTTACTAAATTATAACAATGTTATAATATAAATATTTGTTATAAATTGTTTTGATTAATAAGTTTAAACACACACTAAAGTATAATAGAAAAACATTTTCATGTATTCATAAAAACATTTCCAACTTTCATAATTTTTTTCACCTTTATTCATAGAAAATTTTCCAATATTCATAAAAATATATCCGTTGTTCATAAAAATTCTTCCATTGTCT
>CAYWME010000002.1:0-22373 GCA_964459585.1 uncultured archaeon
CATACCATTTTTACAAACCATCCAATGGGTATTGTTAAGAACGTAATTATGAACGATAAAACTCTGTTAATTTTGTTTATGTTTGGAACATTTGGAAAAATCGTTGAAGATAAAGATGTCGTGAATGCCCAAACAAGAGTATATATACCTGCAAATGGCAATACGAAAAGATATATAATAGCTGGCACATACATCCATTCGCTTGGTAAACCCATAAGAGTAAAAGCCGCAGAAATTCCTGAAGGTAATGGACTTTGTTTAAAACTCTCTGGAACCTCTAGATATGCCGGATAGACAACAAACTGCGGTAGAAGAAATGCAATTATAATTAATATAAGAAACATTATTGTTCCTATTGAACTTCTTCCTCCTGTAGGAAATCTTATTACACCACCTATCGCTAATAGAATAAAAACAAAAATTCCTATGAAAATAACTCCATAAAATGGTTTTATGACATCAAAAAATGTAGACTCTGGTTCTTGAATTTCATCATTGTCTTCACCATTGTCTCCTCCATCAATTATAGGTCGTGGCAGTCCACCACCATCCGGATATATTATATCTCTTTGAGAAAAAACTGGAACGACTATGAGAAATAAAAAAAAACAACTCAAAATTATTTTCTTTAACATATTTACATTTTGATTGTTTATTGATAAATTTGTTTAGATTTTTTGACCGATAAACGTTTTATTAATAATTTATTTCTAAAACTTATAATCTAAAATATGGCAAATTGGAAATGGATTCCTGTTGTTTTTGTAATAGTTCTGTTTTTTTTGCCTTTAGTTGCGATTTTATTTGTTAAAAACTTGTTTGATGTTTTAACGAACGTTTGGATAATAGCATTGATGGGTGGTGGTTTTTTAGTAGTTTTTTCCATGTTCATGATAAAGTTAGGTGGTAACCCTAAACATTGGGTTTTAGCTTCGAAATTTGGAGCATTACTAATCGCGATGAGTGTTATTTTATTGGTTGGAAATACATTACTGCCCTATTTTTCAAAACCACAAGTAGAGTTCGAGGAATGTGGAGAGTTAAATATAACCGATGCCACAGGGATTCTAGACCTCTATTCATGTGTGTTTTTTGGTCTTAAGCCAGCTCCCCAATTTGCTCAAGGTTTTTGGGGCAGTTACGCGACCTTTTTGTTTTCTGGTAGCCTCCCGCTTTTATTTTTCTGGTTTGCTTTCTGGGATACTCTTTCATCTATAGATTTCCCAAAAAACAAAAGCGCAAAATTTGTTTTTTCTATAATAGGTGGCTTAACTGTTATGAGGGCTTTTCTATCGACCAATGTAATTAGTTATTTTATATATGGATGGGTTGGGTTAGCATCGTTTTATCTGGCACTTTTGTTTGTTGGTGGCATGTGGAGTTTATTGGGTAGTTTTTATAAAGGTGTGTTGGAAGCCGATCTAGTTAAAGACCTTCTCGATGTACTTTCTGGACGAAAAAGAGTTGGACTAAAGAAATTCTTAACATTAATAAGAGATCTTGGCTATGGCGCGACACAAGGTAGGCAAAATGAAATAGTTAATTTTATAAGAAATGTCTATGCAGCTGATCATATAGCTACTCAAGTTGAGAGTGCATATACGGCGGCTGGAAGAGTGGGTAGAGGATCAAGAGGTCAAACATTTAGGCGAGAAATGAACTTGATAATTGGTAGCTTATCATAGTCAAAAGTTTAAAGAATTATGACTAATTATTTTTAAGGTAAATATGAATGAAGATGTTGGAGTTTTATTGTTTGTACTTGTTTTATACATTTTTTTTGTGGTAGTACCAATAGTAGCTTATTTCAATGAAACTCTACAAGAGTTTGTTAAGCTTTATCTTGGACCGTTGATTTATTTGTTTTCTCTAGAAAATCCAGCTTTTTCATGGATAGTAACTCTCATTTCTGGAGGATTATTAATTGTAACTTCGATCATTTTAATACGAGTCTCTTCTTCAAGTACAAAATACTACTATATGTTTAAAATAGGTGCCCTTCTTACAGTATTGAGTATTATTCTATTGGTTGTGACTACTATTCTTCCATTCTCTTTCAAAAGAACAACAGAATATAAAGAATGTGGTGAATTAATAGGTGAAAATATTGACTTAGTAGATTTTATAACTTGTAGTTTTATAGGTTATAAAGTATCAGAAAGTGTTGGACTTTTTTCAAAACTTCATCTAATTCTTGCTATCATAATTATGCCCTTTTCTTTCTTTGTTTATACATTCCTTGATGTTCTAAACTCAATAAACTTCATAACAAATAGAAATGCAAGAAGAGTTATCTCATTTATAGGTGCGTATATGGCACTAAGAGGTTTTCTTGGGAATTATTTAATAGATTTTTTTACTTTTGGTTGGGTAGGAATGGGTGCACTATATGTGTCTATTTTCATAACT
Organism: uncultured archaeon; assembly: GCA_964459585.1. Lineage (GTDB taxonomy): Archaea > Aenigmatarchaeota > Aenigmatarchaeia > CG10238-14 > EX4484-224 > EX4484-224. The sequence continues at coordinate 2,410 of CAYWME010000002.1, forward strand.
GCATTCCTATGGGCTTTAGTAGGTAAATTCTTCACTGGTGTAATAGAATCAGAAAATATGAAGAAGCTTTTGGAAGTATTATCAGGTCGTGAAAGAAAAAAATACTCATTAAAAGATTTTTTAACCTTCTTAGCTGGGATTTCAAATCCATATGACTTCATTAATACTAACTTTGCACAAATAGAAAGTAGTCTCATTAGTATATATGGTGCTGGAGGCATAGCACACAAACTTAGACTAATTCTTGATAAGGCAAGTAGTACTAGGAATCCGAATCAATCTACAAAAGATCAAATAGAGAATTTAATTAGAAGATTATAAATTTAAAAAGTAAAAAAATATTTATGTTCAAATTATTTGGTAAAAAGAGAGAAAAACTAGGATTTATTGACCAGTTAGAGTTGTATACTGAAAAAGGTATGCTTAAAGGGGATGAAGCTTTGAAATATATAATTGAATTACTTCGTTACAATCAAGATAAAGTTTCTAGACTCTATGAAGGAGTTGTTAAGAAGATGTTGGAATTTATAAATAAATATGAAGATGCAGTTAAAAATGATAACAGAAGAAGACAGAAATTATATAAAAAATATCTCTTAGATTTTATAGAATATGGATATAGTATAGGTGGATGTATAGAAGGCGGCCTAACAAATATAATTCACGGCTTGAAAAATTTTATGAAAAAAGCCAATAATCAAGAAATCAAGAAATTATACGAAAAACTTGAGGAAAGTGGGATAGATAAGCATGTGTTGGATACAATTTTTACTCTTTATTATATAAAAGATGATATGAAGGAAATTAACAATTCTCTAAACGATGATAAAGAATTTTCTGATAAACTTAAAAGTTTGAAGGAAAAACTCAAAGAAATAAAAGAAAAAAAATATAAATTCGATAAAGATGTTCTTCTAATAACTATTATTTCTAGCTTGGGTATTGGTCTATGGCTTACTCAGAATACAATAACCATAACCGAAAATTCGATAGTAGTATCCTCTTTCATAAACATTGGTTATCTCATTCTTTTATCCTTAATAACTTTTATCTCTCTCTTCATGTTTTTTAAACAAAAGAAACAAAAATAAAGCTGAAAAATATAACATTTAACTTATGAACATAGAAATTCTCTCAGTGTTCTTGTTTTTCCTAGCAATTGGAATTTTGGTTTTCAAAAATAGAAAACATCTAGAAATCAGAAACGGAATTATAATAAAAAGATGGAAAAAAGGCAGAGAAAAAATAGACGACTTGTTAAAGAAACATACGAAAATTTTCAATTATCTTGGCCTAGCATCATCTATCATATGCATAGCGTTATCAATATACGTTGTTTATTGGTTGATTGAATCAGCGCTTTCTTTAAAACAAATTTTTGGAATTGCTCTACCTTCGGTCTCTGGTGTGACATATCCGAAACCTATTATCTCTATACCGTTTTGGTATTGGTTGTTTGGGATATTTCTTGTGATTTTTCCTCACGAAACAATGCATGCTATAATGGCAAGACTTTCTAAGATCAAGATAAAAGATTACGGAATTTTCTTATTTTTAGTGCTTCCGTTAGGTGCTTTTGTCGACATAAACGAAAAGAAAATTAAAAAGTTAAAACTAATTGAAAAACTTAGAATATATTCCGCTGGCAGTTTTGGAAATTTTCTGACTGGAATTTTGTTTCTTTTGCTTTTATGGCTTGTTATAACAAGCTTTGATTTTTTGACGACCTCAATTGGAGTTAAATACTCTTATCTAATAAACGGTTCACCGGCTATGCAAGTAAATTTATCAGGCTATATCAAACGAATTGACAACGTAACAATAAAAGATGTGTTTGATCTTCAAGATGTTTTAAGCTCAAAAAAACCAGGTGACCAAATAGAAATAGAAACTTCAACTGGAACTTTCCAATTAAAATTGATTGAAAATCCTGATATACAAAACAGGAGTTTTATCGGAATTGGAGATGTTACAACAGCCTATAAATTCAGATTAACAAATTCAATGCTACCCGAACCAATATTCCAACTTTTCTCAATATTTTATCAATTCTTCTCATGGACAATACTTCTAAGCTTTGGGGTTGGCCTTGCTAATCTACTTCCTATAAAACCATTAGACGGCGGAAAAATTTGGGAAAGTATATTTTTGAAAATCAACAAAAAACATGGCGAAAAAATAGCAAATCTTCTTTCACTCATAACTTTGTTCTTGTTGGTTTTCTCCATTTTTGGAGGTTTTTTCATTGAGAGTTTCTTCTAACTTCTATTTTTCTAAACTCAAAATACCTTAATGGATAAAGTTTTTTGCATTCTTTCATTATCTTATTCTTCCAAGAATCATTCAATACATTCTTTACAACATCCTCCAAAGTAGAATTTGTAACAAATTTTTCTATTAGTTCAGATACTCTTTTCCTTACCTTCTTCTTTATGTCTTTTGTAACTCTACCATAAATCACAGCTATCGATTTCACTCTCAGCTTTGTCTTATCTTTCGTTTCTAAATCTTGAATAGAATCTATTCTTGTAACTCTTCTCAAAACCATTCTTGCGATATAATCTCTTGTACACTCTGAACCATCAAACTCTAAATAAGCTTTTGAATTTTTGACGCTCTTCACAACAAAAAACATTTTCATATAGTATTTGTTATAATCACCAGTAACGTCGATCGCGCTTAACTCAATTCTTCTGCCAATAGCATCTTCAGGCTGAGAAACCAAAATTTCTCCTAGTTCTTTTCCACCCAGATATTTTGGAGTGACGATCTGTATCCATTGCTTCTTTTTTTTTCTTTTAACAGCCACTCACTCACCTCTGAATTAGAATCCTGACTTTCTCAACATCATACTTGAAATCTTGTGGAAGAACCTTTTTCTTTTTATAGTACTTTATCAGTCTGTTTATCTTTGAGATCAATAATTGATACCCTCTTCTTGAATGTTTATCAGATTTGTGCTTAGCTAAATGATCGTGTAAATTTACAGCTTTTTTTAATAAATTGAACAAATCTTCAGGAATTTCACCATAAACACCATGTTCTTTCATTATTTTGGAAGTTTTCTTTCCCGTTATGGCCCTTACATCAGGTATACCATACTTATCTCTCAAAATCAATCCGATCACAGCAGAACTGTATCCTTTTTTAGCCAAATCTACAACCAGTTTCTCAACTTGTTCTTTTTTGTATTTCGTCCACTTAGGAACAACTTTAACAGGCGGTTTTTTGCTTCCAGATTTCCCTCTTTTTCTGGCATACATCCTTGCCATTATTTCTTAACCTCCTCCCAAAACCAGAGAATTACAAGACTTGCCGAACAAACAAAAGCACCCAAAGCTCCAAACATGCTCATAAGAACTGGTACACCTTTTGGAGAAACTGTTGTCAAACCTATTCCTAAAGAAAGAACTAAAGAGCTCAATACCAGAAAAACGATTAAGTAATTTTCAATAATTTTTTCTTTTTTCTTTCCCTTTGTTTTTAACATTCCTTTTAACGTATCTACCACGTTTTTCAATTTCCTCTAGCCTCCTTAACACTTTTTGAGCATCATTATATTCTTTTTTATAACTTTTAAGTATATTTCTCCAGCATATTTTTAAATTTTTAAAATGAGTTGACTTAAGTGCTTCATAAAGAACCGATAAGTCAACAGCCTTATCTTCTATTCTCTTTGAAAAGAAACCCAAACCAAAATCAACAAAATATATATCATCGTTCTTTAGTATCATGTTTGAGGTTGTTAAATCTCCATGAATTATATCTAGAGAATGTAACCTACCAATGGCTTCACCTATTTTTTTACAAATTCTTTCTATCTTTTTTTTGGGTAAATCATCTAGAATGTCTTTTATTCTTTCTCCTTCTATGTATTCCATGAAAATTTTGAATTTTTTTTCATCAACTTTCAAAACCTTTGGAACTTTTATGACCTTTGATGCTGTTTGCGATAACTTTGCTTCTCGTCTGGTTCTCTTTTTTCTTAGTGGTATATCGATCTCCTTTATTCTGTATGGTTTTTTTATCCTTTCCTTAACCAAAACTTGTTCACCATTTACTTTCTGAAGATATAGAATTGCCTCCGCTCCCCTGTAAATTATCTTCATAAAATTTTAGTTAATGTTATGCAATTAAAATATTTCACGGATCTCTTATTCCTTCTTCTGTTATCTTAAAAATGGCTTCTGCTTCTGGTAAGTTAGGTGCATCTATCATTCTAGCTATTCTTAGGCCGCTCTTTCCTCTTCTCAAATATACTCGGTATTTAGAATTGTGAACAAGATACCCATTGGCTATGAAATTGGAACTCTCTGTCTCTATATCTACCAAATTTAACTTTCTATTAATTTTCCTTATCGAGTACACCCTTTCATAGTTGAAGTCAAGTAAATTTCCAAATACCTTTTTGAGTGCTGGGTATTTTTCTATAATTTCTTTGAGCTCTTCGCTCGAAACATTACTCTCTGGATGATTAATTTTCTCTTTTATACCTAAAAGTTCAAGTGCTTCTTTTATTTTTCTTCTTTTGAGAGGAATTCTATCCCTTTTTACTTTTAATCTATTAAAACTCAATTTATTCTGTTTATCTCTTGACGTAAACCCAATCTCAAAAAAATGCATTTTACTTACATCAAGCCTGTAGTATTTACCTTGTTTAGAAATCGAAGACGGTATTCCAAGCCTAAGAAGCAATAACTTTATAAAAACTATCATTCTTTTATCTTTCTGTGTTAAACTAACAGTTCCATTTACTGAGCCGTCTGCGTCAAACAAACCTTTGATAAAAGATCTGATTTTATCTTTTTTTTCAAAAAATAGCTTATCCAAGTTTTCAATCAACCACTTTAATACCTTGGATACATACATATTAGATAATCTTAACTCAAAACAGTTGCTATTTTTTAATTTTTCGATTTTGGCGTCTAAACCAAATACATCTTTTATTATAGTCTTATATTCTTCTAGAACATCTTTTTTCTCGTCTCTAATCCTTATTTCATTGTTTATGAAGTCCATTGATCCATCTCCAATATAATAACCCAAGAATTTAGATAGTTTTTTGTTTAGCTTTTTGACCTTTTTTACTTTTTTATGTTTGATAGATTCCACTTCTCTTATTCTAATGTTTTTAACTAGGCTTCTAAGACTATCTATTACACTAGCAGTAGTTGGATATTTTTGATTTAAAATTCTTCTAAGATGTCTAGCTGAAATTCCTAATCTTTTTTTAACTTCAATCTCATTTTTTAGACTGAAGTATTTTTTCAATTCTGATTTAACTTCTACCGGATTTTCTATAATGTATATTCTTTCTATTCTGAAACCTGGTATTTCTATCTCTCTTTCATTTACATCTATTCTCTTCGGGAGGATTAGGTAATCACCTCTTTTCACCTCTCCGGCAGGTATTTCTTTAAATCCATCGTTTCTTAGAACAAAAATACGATGCTCTTTTGACAAAACCAAGTTGTTATTAATCTCTAAGATTTTATTTCTTTCGGTATTTACTTTTTCAATTATCCTATGAAAATCAAATCCATTATAATAGCTATATATATTTAGTGGATTATGAACATCTTTTATTTCTTTAATTCCATCATTCGTTATTACAATAGAGTTTGGATCTAAGCATAGATGTGCAAGCACGTGCCCACCAACAGGAGCTGTTGGATCGCCAAACAAAACATCTGGTCTTGCCATAACTTGATTTGTGATATAAACAGCTAAATTGTAAGCGTCGGCAAGTCTCTGGAGCTGATGTAAATGTTTATTTAATAATTGTTGTCTTCTTGCTAGCTCTCCTCTTCCTATGAAGTCTGCCCTAAAATGTGAAGTAAGAGAATCTACAACTATCAATTTTATGTTTTTCTCTTCTATTTCTTCTGGTAATTTCTCGACTAAAAAAACTTGATGTTCTGAATTGTATGCTCTTGCAACATAAATGTTTTTCAAGGCTTTATCTGGATCCAGTCCAACTGCTTTTGCCATTGAGATTATCCTTTGACTAGAGAAAGTATGCTCTGAATCTATCCAAACAACATTTCCTTCTAAACCACCTTTTTCTTTTGGTAATTGTACATTAACAGCCAACTGAAAGCCAACTTGCGTTTTTCCTGAGCCGTATTGTCCATAAAATTCTGTAATTGCTTGAGTTTCAACACCACCACCAAGTAAATTATCAAGATTTTTGCTACCAGTTGTTATTCTTTCTGCTTTTAAGCTTCTGTCGTGAATTTCTTTTGCTGTTTGAAAGCCTATATCCAACATCTTTCTAACTTCGTAAATTATTTTTGCTGCTTGTCCTTCACCAATTTCAGCTATAGAAGCCAAATCAGAAGGTGATGAAACAGCAATTACCATTGGATCTGTATATCCTATGTTTTCTAATTTTTCAGCTATTTTTGGGCCAACGCCAGGAATATCTCTCAGATTGAATTTTTTATCTTTTTTAACCATTCTTTAACTCCTCTAATATTTTTTTTGTTTCATTTAATACATTTAATTCTTCCACTTCGTTGACAATAAACTCTAATCTCTTAAAGATTTTGTTTTCTTTAACTCTTCCTCTTAAAACCAATTCTTTCCCAAGTAATCTAGAATCTATGATTGATTTCGTTTCTTTTATGTTGTTTTTCTCAAGATCGTCCGCTGATATACCTAACAACTTTTCTGCTACGTCTCTAAAGAAAACCGCCCTTATATTTCCACTTCCGTCATCAATTATTGTAGAAACAACTAAAAATTTGTCTGGATCAACTTCTCCGTGTTCTTCGCAATAACTGTTTTTAATGGTTGTCTGACAAACCGGACAAACCTGAAATATAAAATTCGAATCAAAAACATGGACAATCGTTCCTCTTATTTCATAGTAACCCCTTTCCAAATCTTTAATCTTAACCCTTTTTGGTTTGTTTGTATATATTTGCGACATAATTTTTTCAATCGATGGTAACCCATCATTTTCTATTTTCCTAATTCTGCCGAATTTCCCTAGAACTATCTCGAGCCAACCAAAGACATTTTCTCTGGCAATTCCATTAACAATTTGGATTGTATCTCCAACCTTAAGCTGTAATTTATCGATTAAATCAACTTGATCGTTCCAAAGTGGTATCCTAACAAAGCCTGTTTCATCAGCTATGTAAAGATTAGAAACTCTTCCCTTCACACCGTCTTCTCTTTCAAAATTAACAATATCAGTTATTTTGAAAATCCTACCTTCTATGTTAAAACCTTTCATACCAATTTCTATGTCTTTTATCTTTAAAGAAGGCTTTCTAATTATATCTAAACCAAGTTCCTTTCCAACCAATAACGCGGCACCTTCTTTTGTGACTAATCCAGAAAGTTCTATGATTTTTTTGTTTATTTTATCTAGAATTTCTTCTTTTGACAACCCGCTTTTATCAACTATCTCGTTAACAAGTTTCTCAAAATTCATCTTAATACCTTCCTTTTAGCCAACAACACATCGTCTCTTAAAATGGTTTTTCTTCCAGCATGCCTACAAAAATCATTAGCTATTTTGCACAATTCAAGTGTTTTCTCTTCTACTATTTCCGCTAATCTACGTGCAGCTGCATCAGAAACTCTTTCAGCACCTTCTCCTTTCAAAATTCTTTCAAAGAAAGATATTGTGAAGATTCCCATAGTTTAAAGTTTCGAGGCACACTTTTAAATATATCTGTAGTCCATTTCAAAAAATAACCTTAAATACTCTTATTTCTGGGTTATAATAAACTAGTTCAAAATGTTTTAATCCTTCGCCCATAAAGAAAAACATTTTTGTAAACAAAGAGTTTCTTAGTTGAGGTGTCATGTAAATTACATATCTAAAACTTGGATCTATCCACAAAGTTCCGTCTATAGTGTTTGAAGAATTATACGTGTTTATGATCCTATTGGTGTTGCTATAGTATATAACCTCTTTTATAATTGCGTTTCTTATACCTTGTGTTGGTAGATTCAAAACACCATACAATGTGTTGTTTTGTTGCAACACAGAAATTATTCCATCACCGTATATCAGACTTCCAGATTGGTCGATTCTGGATAACTGTAATTGGATGAAATTTTGACCTATTCCAGTCCCAAAGTAACTCATCCAATAGTATTTTCCAATAAGATCATTAGAAGCAATTAGATATATTTCACTAACAGGCTTGCAAGCATCTGGAGGAACATAGCCATCAAATTTTTCATAAACTTTTTGGCATTGCTCTTGTGTCAAATTTCTATATTTTTCTATTATTTTTATGGCTTCTTCCTCGTCATTAGTTGAAAAAATCCTACCCATATCTTGAATTCTTATGTTGTGATTGTAAGGTATACAGTCTTTTGGAGGACAATGTGCACCATCAGCATGTACTTTCAAAGGCTTTTTTTTGTAATAAGTATATCCAGCTAGTATGTGTCCAGGGTCCCACCATGTCATCAACAACGAATCCTTATCGGCGTTGTTTACAAACCAATCGAGCATGTCGTACCAGTTTTTACTTATTAGCATACCTCTACTCGAAAACCCGATTTGTATTGAAGATGAGATGAAAAAGAAAACCTGAAACAGGAATATAGCAAGTGTCATCTTATTCATTGTTTTCTCGTTCTTACTAATGAAAACGAAAAACGATAAAAGCAATATAAAACTCATTCCTAACATGTTTGGTAGAGTTCTAGGAAAAACCATAATAAGCATTATCAAAGAAACGAGTAAAATTAAGAAAATAATTCTTGGATATTTTTTATAGTGGGCTATTAAATAACCAGCTGAAGCTGCAGCAGCTACTGTGAATTGTAAAGAGAATCTTATTCCTCTCGTTATCAAGAAAAACATCGAAAAGACAAATAAGAAAAAGAATATTTCTTCTTTTGAAATTTTCTCCTTAATCCAAATCTTGTAAAGGATTAGTGGAATTAAGCCAAAAGACAAAGTAATTGTGATTAGACCTACTCTGTTTGCTACGGAAAGAAAACCATTTAAAGATAAAACATTTAGAGGTTGTAGCTCTGCGACTGATATGTTAACCAACAGTGGCGATGTTGGAACTCTCAATACTGAAAAAATTGCCAAAACCGCTAATATAGGCAAGCTACATAAAACAAAAATAGCTTTTCTGTCTTTTTTCCTGGCGTCTTCATAATAAGTGAAAAATAAAAGACCAAGCCAAACAAGAATCAGCAAAAATATTATTGATCTTACAATCACTCCTAAGCCAGTGAATGAAATGCCACCAAAAAAAGAATCAAATTCAGTAAATCCAAATAAAACAAAACCAAGAAGATTTGTTATTGTAATTATTGAGATTAAAGGATATCCAATGTCTTTTATTTCTTTGAAAAATAGGTGTTTATCGAACGAAATTGAAAATGTATGAATAAATTCTTCAAATATCCTGAAAATTGGTAAACCAACGAAAAACATTGTGAAAAGAATTAAAGTAAGCCAACCAGCACCCCAGTTCCACATGAAAAGTAAGTTTGTGATTATAGAAAAAAGTATGAATATTGGTTTTCTTTCTTTCATAGCTACAAGAGTTGAAAATAGAGTTAAGAAAAGATAGAAAGTAATCGGAGCGTCTGTATCTGAGTATCCTGCCATGCTCACTCCTATGAAAGATGGTGCTAGAACAGCGAAAAGGGCTGTAGAAAGACCTCCAAGATCGTTAGAAAGCCTTCTACCTAAAAGATAAGCAGGTATCGGAATTATGGCAACCATGAATAAAGGTGAAAGGATAGCGGCTTTCATCAGAGTAATTGTTGGTATGAAAAATTTCAAGAATAAATGTAAGAAGATGATTGTATATGGCCAACCATCCAATACTGTAAATTTTCTTCCTGGTGGATAATAGCTTTGTATATCCCATTTTGGTGGAACAAAATTGTTAGCTTCTATCATCGCAGCATATCTGTAAAACCACCATGGGTCATAATCTAGAACTGTTGGTGTGCTTAAGGTAGAGAGTCTTGAATATACACCAATATACGAAATTATAGCTAAAAAGATTAGAGAAAAAACGGTTTTTTTATGTTTTTTGATTATCTGAATATCCATGCAATCACTATAATAGTGATTATTGTGAACAAAACGATTAATAAAGTTTGGTTCTGTAAAAAGAAAAAGGATGTTGGCAGTTTTCTTTTGGTTATTTTATTAAAAGATATGTTTTTTGGTTCAATTAAACAATCACTTGGGCATGACTTAAAATCTTCGTCTGGACCACATACATTATCACCACATAAACTTGTTTCTTTTTCAATCGTGTGATTTGTAACAATTCTAGTTGTATTTGGTGGTATGAATTTCTCTGAAAAAACAAGAACTTCTTTTTTTTCTTCTTTTTTTATTGGGATTTTCTTTTTGATGTTTAGGTAAATAGTTCTTGGACCAACTATAATTGGATCATCATAAACAATGTAGTTGTCTATTTTGTAGTTTCCGAAATATGGAACATTAAACGGTATAGTTAGTTTAGTAAAATTAGTTATTGTTGCGTTTTCTTGTACAAAAAATGTTGTATTTGAAAATTGAACTTCAGAAAAAATTGCTATGTTTTTGTTTGTAAAGTTACTCCAAATGTAAAAATGGAGATTGACTCTTCGATCATCAAAAGTTGAATTAACTAAAAAATCAAGTTGAGGTCTATACGAAAAATTGAAAAATATGCTAGTGACCAAATAAGCATCTCCACTTGTTTTGTTATAAATTAACAAGGGTACTATAAGTTTCAATTTTTTTCTGCCATCAACGAGATTAAAAATTCTTAGAGAGTAGTTTAATTTTGGGTATATTTTGTCTGTATGTTTTCTAGATATGTTGAAATTTGAATGTGAAAGTAAATCAAAATGTGGTAATGTTATGTTTCTCAAAAAAATATATGAAATTTTTGTGTTGTTTGAAATTAAATCTGAATTGTTTGGGATATAAAATTCTACAGTTTTTAAAGGAATTATTGATTCAAATTCATTCACGAGAAAATCAGTAGAATTAAAAATTACTGTTGTTTGATTTTTTGTTTTAAGAATTGTGTAGTTAATTGGAATTTTTACGCTTATTTCGCATATGTTTTCACAGGTTATGTTTGGTTGTATTTTTGGCTCTATGATGGGATCCTTATGCAACGAAGGATCACCAAACAGAACGAACTCTCTTAATGATTTAGATTTGATCCCAGGCTTAATTATATTGAAAGGGTCCCATGTAAAACTGTTTTCGTAAAAATTGTTTATAGCGTTGATCAAAGAATAGCCGATTATATTTCCTTCTTTGAAAAATCTTGAATCTATCTCAGAAGAGAACGGAGCATAGTTTATCGCGGAAGAACCTATAAAACTTGCTGATTTATCCAGAAACGATTCTCTGATATTACTAAACACAGAGATATCGTTGTTGTCCCAAACTATCTTAAGAATTGAAATTGGCATGTCCTTACTCGAAAAATATGAGCTTCCATTGTATCTATTCATGAAAAATTCTCTCCAACCAAGAAACCCAGTATCTGATGGGAATTCGTTTGGAAGAATCCAAGACGAGTTGTTTCCTATGCCTTCGTAATAGACTATTTCTTTGTTTGGTATATGATTGATTAGATTTTCTCTAGTTAATTCATCATATTTGTAAGGCCAAAAAATCTCAACTATTCTTGTTGCTGTTTCAAAAGAGATTGTGTTTTCATTTTGAGAGATCAAATCATAAACTAAATCATATAATCTGCCTTTCTTAAGGCCGAATGTACTCCAATCGTATTCGAGATACATTTCTAAGCCTTGTTCAATAAAGTTAAGACCTTTAAATACTATTAAAGATTTGGAAACAACATTGGCTATTGTTTTTCCAACAAGCTTCTTAATTTTTTCTTCGATTGTTTTGACCGTATCTAGAAAATCTTGTATGCTATCAGGAGAAAATTGCATTAAGAATTCGCTAATGTCTTTTGCTCTATATTCAACCAATCTGTCTACTTCGTATCCTTGCTTTTCTAAAATACTTGAAATTGTTTTTCCTTGCAACATCCCTCCTCCAAAATACAAAAGAATTGAAAGCCAATTTGAATGTAAATATTCACTAGCAACTAAAGCTTTTTTGGGAAATTCTAAAGATGAATAAAAAAACATTAAAGAAGATTTTGTTGAGTTTGATGGAAACCTACCAACTGGTATGTCTAAATAATTGTCTTCATTTATGTCACCATATTCTAAATCTGAGAAAAAATATTTTCCATCCTTCGGATCTTCGAAATTTATCAAGCCCAAAATTTTTGATTTCTCGACAGGATCTTCTTTTTTGATAAACGGTATATCGCCTATGATTGTTATGAAAGCTTTATCTGTTATATATCTTGAGTTGTTGATAAAAAATCCTTTTCTGTTTAATTTGTCGATTGCTCTCATTATTTGATTTTTTATTGTTGAATGATTTTCAGAAGAGTTTAAAATCAGTGGATACGAGTGTTTTGATATGAAGTAAATAGGTAAAAACTCGTTTTTGGTCGATATAATTAAATGGTTTATGTTTCTACCTTTTAATTTGATTAGATCAAAATATAATTTTTCTAAATCTTCAGTAGAATTGATGAAAAAATCTAGTGTTGATTCTGTTTTATTAAAAGTTATAGAACAATTGAGAAGTGTGGCTATTTTAACTGAAAAAATTTTATGTGAAAAATTTTTTGTTGTGTTGATGAATATAGAACATGATCTATTGAAAATTTTTGGTACATCCTTGTAAGAAGAAATTATATGTGTCTCTCTTGGTAAAGATGAGAGATTAAATTTTATATTTCCCAGTAGAAAAATTTGATCTGGCTTATATTTCGAGATTGCATACAAGATTTGAGGTGTTATTTGATTTGTAATTATAATTGGTTTTTTTAAGTAAGAGAGTGAGAGGATGTTTGTTAGGTTTTGGTCAACAACAAAGAGAATTTTCATCTTATTATAAAAATACGGCAGATAAAAAAATGTTCTGTATAAATTTATAGTATTATTGTCTACGATCACGATAATCTTGATTTTAAGATTTCCAATTATATCTGATTTATCTATAAAGAATGAACACTGACTCTCATTACATGATAAATTTATAACATCATAAATTTGTCCATTAATTTCAATTCCAAATCTTTTAATAATAAATAATTTTGGTTTTGTTATATCAAACTTGATATATCTTACAAATGGTTTAATACTAGTAACATTAATATCTAAGGCTTTTAATTTATACCACTTTATGACATCTTTGTATATTTCGTTACAAAGATTCTTATTTATACTCCCTCCACATCCTATTGAGAGAGAAAACATATATGGTTTATTTTCTTTTATTGCTCCAAAATAGTAATTTTTTGTTAACAACTTCATAAATAACTTAAGTGAAGTATAGTTTTCGTTTTTAAAATAAGCGATATTATAACAACTTGAATATCCCAAGTTTATATGACTGCCTATTGGATACTCTCTTAAAATGGTCTTATTATAAAGAAGTATAGATTTGAGGCTGCCGCAATAAATATCTGTCTGAACGCTTGTATTTAAAATCCTAGCAAAGGTTCTTACACCACCATCATTTATTCCGATAAATGCCTTATCTTTGCCGAGGAACCTTCTTATTGTATTTGGTGTATCATTAAATGTTGGGTTCCTAAAGAAATCATACTCTAAAATTAGTATCTTGTGTTTCTCCAATAATTTTAAATCTGGGGGTGTGGTGTTGTTGTAAATTTCAAAGCTTAAATTCTCCTCTTTTAGTATGTTAGATATTTCATAAATATGCCCCATATGAACTCCATCAGTCCATATTAAAACGTCAGTAGAAAACCCAAAATCTATCACAAAAAATAGAAAAAATGAAAAAAATAGAAAAAACCTTTTCATAAAATATAATAAAGGTTAACTCATGTAAATAAATATGATGAAAGTATTTATAATAGAAGTTATAATATCTTTCCTTTCTACCTATTTCTTAACATCATTTTTTACAAAATATTTCAAACAAGTTGGAATAGTTTCTACAGATGTCCACAAAAAATCAAAACCATTAGTTCCGAGTTCTGGTGGTGTTCCCGTGTGCCTTGGAATAGTTATTAGTTTGTTGTTTTTTATTTTTACACAAGTGTTTTTCCTCAATAAAAAAGAGGAAATTGTTTACGTTTTTTCTTCTCTAACATCGATTTTATTAGTGATGTTTGCTGGATTTTTAGATGATATAAATACAAGACAAGTAAAAGTAGGGAAATATATAGAAGGGAAAGAAGGACTTAAAAGGTGGCAAAGGCCTTTGCTTACAGTTCCTGCTGCTATACCTCTTATGGCAATCATGGCTGGATATACCACTATGTCAATACCATTCATAGGTTCTGTGAATTTCGGGATTTATTATCCACTTATAATTGTTCCTATAGGAGTAATAGGTGCTTCTAACATGATAAACATGTTGGGAGGCTATAATGGATTAGAAGGAACTCTTGGATTAATTTATACAACTTCTTTAGGTATTTTCTCATTTATACATGGAAGATATATAGTCTCTGCTATTTTACTAGCTACGTCTGCTTCTTTACTTGCATTTCTAAGATATAACTGGTATCCTGCAAAAATACTTCCAGGTGATAGTTTAACTTATCTTTTGGGGGCTGTTGTAGCTGTATCGGCGATAATAGGAAATATGGAAAAAGCTGCTGTGATCACTATGTCACCTTTTTTGTTTCAGGGCGTTTTGAAATTCTACTCGAGAATAAAATTAGGTAGATTCGCATCTGATTTAGGAATATTAAGAAAAGATGGAACAATTAAATCAAAATACAAGAAAATATATTCTTTAACTCACATAGCTCTAAGATTTGTGAATACCGAAAAAAAAGTTGTGATTTTTCTATCTTGTATTCAGTTGTTCTTTTCAATTCTGCCGTTTTTAATTAGTTTTTGATAAATCTTCAAAGTTTTAAAAAGCATTTTCCTTTGCGAAAAAACATCTAAATATCTTTTCCTAGCATTTTTACCAAATTTCTTTCTGATATTCTTATTTTTCAATAAAATAATTATTTTCTCAGCTAATTCTGCGTGATTTCTAGGTTGAACTACAAATCCAGTTACTTTGTCTATGTTTACAAAATTGACGCCAGAACCTCTTATATTTGTCGAAACTAGTGGTTTTGAAAAATACATACCCTCTAATAAAGATAAACCAAATGCTTCGCCTTTGTTTATACTAGGTAAAATTACTATGTCAGATATTTTGTATAACGCATTTCTCTCTTTTGATGGTATGTTTCCTGTGAAAATTACATGATGGTTAAGGTTTAATTCATTAACTATTTTTTTAAGTTCGTTGAAAAGCGGTCCATCACCAACTATTAAAAGTACTACATTATTATCTACTTCGTTAACCACGTTCTTCATAGATCTTATCAAATATTTCAGCCCCTTGTATTCTATAAGTCTTCCAACAAACAATAAAACTTTTTTATTGGCTAACTTGTATTTTGCCTTTATTTTTTTTACATTAACCATCTCCTTTAACTCGCGTTCGTTTGCAGATAATGGTATTATCTCAATCTTTTTCCTAAAATGTCTTAATATAAAAGACCCATCAAGATACTGCCTACTTGTCACTATAATTTTATCAGAAATAAACAACAACGGAATATGCCAAAACATTCTGAAAAAATCAAAAAGCCAATGCATTATAGAATAGTGAGGTATTTCAGCGTGATATGTCAACAATATTTTTTCTCTTTTTCCTCTTATCAGAAAATATAATAACAATTGAAGCTCGGTAAATGGTTGTGGTATATTCAAATGGACTATATCACACCTTTCTCTTGAGATTTTAGAAAACGGTAAACACGATATCGGATCGCCAAACAAATTAAATATCTGCTTCAGGAACAGAACTTTAAAACTTTTAAATCTTTTGATCTTTCTGGAAGTTCCATGAAAAACACAAAAAAAGTTTATGTCTTTTTTTAAACCTTCAATTATACTTTGGGAATATGTTTCAATTCCACCATTTTTTTCTCTATAGAAAAACTTACCTATAAAACATACCTTCATAAATAGGTTTTATTAAAAAATCAATTTAATAGATGATTATGGAGATTGAAATTGACCTGAAGAAAATTGAATTTTTGTTCATAATAGGGTTTTTACTCTTTGTTTTCTATTCATACCTAAACGTAACGTTAAACTCTCCGATTGTGTTTGGTGATGAAGGATTTCACTCATATCTTGCTGAACAAATTGCAGAAAAATTAGAATATCCAGTTTGGATAGACTTTGAAGGTACAAACTTAATTAAAAATGGGTATTCTAGACCTCCTCTTTTTAACATCTTAGAGGCTTCCCTTTATTTTATTTTTAAATCTGATCTTGTATTCAAAGTTTTGACCCCATTTACTTCTATTCTAATTGGTCTAGCTGTTTTTGTGTTAACAAAAAAGATATATAATTCAAGTCTTGTATCGACCATTTCTACTATTCTTATATTGACAATACCGTCATTTGTGACATATACAACCGTATTTTATACTGATATATTATTCCTCTTCTATACAACGCTTTTCTTTTTTTCTTTCATTCTATGGAAAAAAGATAACTCGCAAAAATATTTAGTGCTGTCTTTTGTTTTCGGTGGTTTGTCTCTGCTAACAAAGAGACCGGGCTTTTTTATCATTCCGTTTCTGTTTATAGAAATATTTATCGATTTTTTGAAAAGAAAAAACATAATAAAAACATTAAAGATCTACTCAATACCATTTACGATCTTATTTTTGATTATTGCCGGATTTTTACTTAGAAACTCATATTATTATAAAAATCCCATTTGTTCTTCTATCAATCTTCCAGTTATACGCGATATATTAAGCACAAAAGGGTGTAGTATTAAATATTATCAGGAAAAATTGAAATTCTCAGGAAGAACAGAAAAAATTGGAACTGAATCAAACGTTTTTTCACTTGGGTTGGTAAACTATTTAGATTTTGCGTATGGAAATTTATGGCTTCTCTTTTTCGGAGTTGTTGGTGGGTTAATATATTTAAAGGACGATAAGTTTTTTGTCGAATACATTTTAATGTTACTGTTTTTTTTGTTAATATTTTTTGGAACTACATCTAGAGCGGAAGATACAGCTAGATATACGCTTGGGTTTCTTCAAACTCTTGTAGTAATATCGAGTCTATTTTTCAGTAAAGTTATTGAAAATATTAAAAAGTTCGCTGACTTTTTTGTATTTGCTGCTATTATATTTATTTTGATTTTGTCTTGGTTTAACATGAAAAGTAAACTAGAAGTTATGTCAAGTGTAAAACAATTCTCCAAATTATTCTTTGATGCATGTGAATGGGTTAGAAATCATCCAGATGAAGTTCCAGAAAATTCTAGACTTATGACTGTTTGGGCGCACAGAACTGTTTATAATTGTAAAAGGAATGCAAATAGACAAATAGCTGATATAGTATTAAGTAGAAATATTACTGAAGTTGTTGATTTACTGAAAAAACATGGATATACACACATATTTATACAAAAATTCAGTATAGATCTGCAGAATAAACACCTTGTAGAAAGGTATGATCTTGACTTCGTAAACTTTCTAGAAGACCACCCAGAAACATTTGTTAAAATTTATGAAAATGGGCCGAGTCTGCAAGAATGTCAACAATATTGGATAAATGGATATAGTTGTGATGGAAACACAATTTATCGTGTTAATTCAACGACCATATAGTTTCAAATAACTATCAATGGTTCTTTTCCATGTAAACTTTGAAGAATATCTAATTCCTTTTCTAGATATTTTCTTATATTCTCTTCTATTATTTATGAAATATTTTATTTTCTCCACCATTTCAGAAACATTTTTGCATTTTATTGCTGCTCGAGAAACTTCAAACGGTATTCGTGAATCCTTCATAATAAATACAGGGACACCACATTTTTGTGCTTCCAAAACAGGTAAGCCGAATCCCTCATATTCACTTGGAAATATGAAAAAATCTAAGGAATTGTAAAAATCTACTATCCTCTCCTCCGGAATTCTAGAAATTATTACAACATCTTCTAGGTTCTTGGTCATTCTATATACATTGAATTGTTTTTGATGTTTTGTTTCTAGTTTTCCTCCTGCCAGAATTAATTTACAATCAAATTCCATTTTCAATCTTTTAAAGACATTTATTACTATATCGACTCTTTTTCTATATATCCAACTTCCAAGAAAACCTATAGTTATTTTATCTCTTTTCATCTTTTTTTGTTTAAATTTTTCATCGACACCAAAAGGTATCACTTTATTCACCTCTCTTCTAAAAAATTTTTTTACCTCCTCCGCTGTTTGACTACTTTGTGCGACAACTATTTCAGAGTAAGAGGCTAACTTCCACATTATCTTAAAGAAGTAAGTCTTTAACAAAAACCTTCTGTTGAAACTTTCTCGATTCAAATATCTTAAAGGTATAACATCGTGAAAAGTAACTATTGTTTTAATATTTTTTAGATGTTTGATTAAAAACAAGAAGGAGCCGGATTCAGGTACTATCGAGTGAATTATTTTGGCTTTTGTGGTTAGCTGTTTGAATGGTACTTTTGTTAAATTTGAGATATAACTCTTTTTTCTTTTATGCACTTCATATACTTCTACCTCAATAAAATTTCTTAACCTTTTGTAAAACTCCAGACTAACTCTTGCTAAACCTTTAAACTTCCATAAATCTAAACTTGGCACTACTAGTAAAATCATAAAAAGTAATTGTTAAATTAAGTTTAAGTTTGTAAAGACAACATGGATGTATTGTGGAAGACAATTTCTATATTCTTAGCGTTGAATTTAATTAATAAAAAAGTAATAATAAGTATTGAAAAAATGAAATTGAAATATATAGATAATATATTAAAAAACCTGAATGAAAAGCGGAGAATACTTGGATATAGATTGTTATTCTTATTTTATTTCGAAGTTCTATTCAGAATTGTGCTATCTAGAGTTTTAAAGAAAAAGGTTAAAATTTTTACTGGAAAGTGTTTTTTTCTTAAAAGGGGGGATATAGGACTTTCTGTAGATTTATACATAAGAAAAATAAGGGAACCTGTTTCCATGAAGAAAATTTTAAAGATTCTTGAGGCTAGTAAATCAAAGAAAAAAATTTTTTTAGATGTTGGTGCAAACATTGGCTATTATAGTGTTTGTCTTTCGCCTTTTTTTAATAAGGTAATAGCTATAGAGCCAGATAGAGGCAATATCCAGATACTTAGAAAGAATATACGAAAACTAAAAAACGTAAAAATAATAGAAGGTGCTGTATCCTATTCCTCCAAACCTCTTTTTCTCGTTAGAAAGTTAGAGAAAAACTTATCATTCACATCTGAAAACAAAGGAGAAGAAATGATCTTAAATGTTTTTGCTTTTGATGATTTTCTCAAAAAATTTAAACCGTTTTTGGTAAAAATGGATATCGAGGGTTTTGAATATAAAATATTTAAATTTTCTCAAATGCCATTTAGACCAAAATATATGTTTATTGAAATACATTTTCCATATCTAACTCCCTATCAATCCATCGAATTACTCAACAAACTAAAAAGAAAGGGTTATGTTATAAAGTATGTTATAGATGATGAAAAATCGTTGTTTTCTTTTAGAGAGTCAAGAATAATTGCTGAAAATATAACAATAAACAATTTTATTAAGAATTATAAAAAAATGGATATTTAAAAGGAATAGAGCGTTAGAATTTATTCTTGAATATATACATTGATACTTTATTTATTTTTGACTTTCTATTCTTTTCCATACATTTTTACTTCTTTTAGAAACAATGAAAATGCTTCTAAGGATATGTCTCTCCACACATAAATGTATGTTAATTGGAATTATCTAGGATACCATCAGTATTGGATAAATGGATATAGTTGTGATGGAAACACAATTTATCGTGTGAAATATATTATTTAGTACTTTCTATTCTAG
>CAYWME010000003.1:0-20684 GCA_964459585.1 uncultured archaeon
AAAACATTCGTTGTAGTAACTCTCAACTGAAAAATAAAGAATTAACATTCCAATAACATATAATATATTACCAATATCATTAGGTAAAACCATAGTGATTATCAAAATTATGATATCAATAATCATAAAAAAAATTGATACAATACATGATTTTTTCACATATTCATGTTGAAAATCTATTTTTTTATAGTTAATTGTCCAAAATTAAAATTAATGACCATAGCTGGCAAAATTGGTAAAATAATAACAGGAATACTAATAATAATTGGTATTTTAGCAACATTGGTAACAGCTCCAAGAATTTTGAGTTTTTTTGGTGTAACCGGTTTAGAAAATGTAACTGCTTCGGCTTTTTTACCGGTAGTGATAGCATCAACAATTATTATCATAGGTATCATAATTTATCACTCTTTTGGGTCTTTAGCGATTAGATCTATAGCAAAAGGACTTATAAATTTTGGTTATATAGTTTATTTTATTGCATTTTTTATTGTTGAAGTAGGTCTGATTACCGATTACATGAGACTTAATCCAGAGTTCAATGTAGATATGAATTCTTGTAAGACGCCAAAAAACATTTTTGACAATATCAATTGCTTCCTGGTTGGATACACTGCGAAAGAAAAATTGAATCTTTATTCAGGA
This sequence comes from uncultured archaeon, assembly GCA_964459585.1. Classification (GTDB taxonomy): domain Archaea; phylum Aenigmatarchaeota; class Aenigmatarchaeia; order CG10238-14; family EX4484-224; genus EX4484-224. Next base: position 646 of record CAYWME010000003.1, read on the forward strand.
AGTGTCTTCATCTTCGTATTTATTTTACTACCAGCCCTGTTCTTGTTTTTTTTCATATATTCCATGATATTTGGACCCATTGAGTCATTTTTTTCTGGCAGCGCAATCCCTAAAGAGGTAGTAGCAATTATACTAAGTCTTTTAATGACATTCATTACAATCAGACAAGCCATTGGTTATTATATTTTTACTATGTATGCTTATGGAATTTGGGGAGTAATTGGCATTTTCATCCCCCTTTTAATAGTAAACGCAATAAAAAAGGTTATAAATAGTATACTAATATATCCAGCAGAATTGGTTGCTCAAGAAACTCGTTTAATGGCAGAAAGTAAAGTAGAAGGTAGAATAAAAGAAATTGAAAATTTAACACAAACAATACTAGAAAAAATAACTTCTGGAAATATAGAAAACAAGAATGAATTAGTGGCCTATATAGATAGATTGTTAAAAAATATTGAAATGGTTAGGCCATTAGCTTCTGAAGCTGGTAAGAAAGTTTTAACCAATTTAGAACAATCTTTAAATAAAGCAAAACAAAGTCTACGAAGTTAAGGTAAAAAATCTTGGTTTTCTATCTTCTCAGGCAAATAAGTTTCTGTCACGAACCTCAATCCTTTTCCAGACAAAGCTTCCAATTCGGCTTTTATTTTTCTTTGAATCATCAATTTAAGCTCTTTCTGCCATTTTGGATGTTTAAACCATTTATACTTCATTAATTCTTTTGCTCTTTTTATGTCAACTTCTTTCGCTTTAATAGTCCAATTATGTAGTTTAAACTTATCTATATCGCTAATAGTTAATCCCAAAAATTTTGCTGTGGGTGTACCTAATCTATCTGATATATGAGCAAGAGATATAGACCCATACTTAATAACAGAGTAGATATACCAACCGTAGCTATTATGAAATACAATTCCATTTCCTCCAATGAAAGAATTCGTTTCCGGAACTCCAAAATCATAGACATATCCGTCATAATTTTTTTCTTCGATCTTCTTTATCTTCACAAGTGTTATCATATTCTTAAATGATCCCAAATTTCTAATGTCAATTCCAAAATTTTCTACTGCATCCATAAATCTTTTTTGATTTATCAAAGACGATTTTATAGAATAAGGAATGCCATAATTATTCATCATACTAATCATCGTAGTTTTTACAAAACCCTGATTTGGTAAACCATAGATCGAATCGCTTGTGTATCTCACTTTCATCGCAAGCCTTCCAGTTAATTTCTCTCTTATATTTTCATCAATTCTTGTAAATGGTAATCTAACATATAAACCCTTGTTTGTTTTAACTATAGTAGGCATAGAATTAAGAGAGAGTAATAGAATTGAAAGCTGTTTAGCAAGTGTCTCACTCGTCGTAAAATATACTATATCATAGTATTTGTCTATGTGTCCATCTCCATCAATCATTCCTTTTATCAAGCCAATTTGTACATCTTTGTTTGCATTGAAGAAAATGTTTGGGATATTTTTCTTTCTTGATCCAGAACAAAAACCAACACCTTTCATAAATTTTGCCAACAAAGAGCTACTGACGTATATCCTAATCTCACATTTCTTTTTATTTTTGTACACATTAGCTTTAACATTAAACTTTTTCTTGAAGATCTTTTTTACTTTTCTTGCTAGCTCGCTTTCTTTTCCAGAAAGACTAAACCTAATATATTTTTCATCTAAACTGCCCTCTGCTATCCATAGACCAAATAACCAACCAAAATCTTCGTCAATAGTAATTTTGTTTTTTATTATTTGCCTTCCATTAACATGTTTAAGATATTTAACATGTCTAAGATTTTTGGTATTTAATAAGCTATCAGAAGATCCGTCCTTATAAATTACTTTAATTTTTTTCAATTCTTTATCAGCCAACAATTTCTTTAGAATTTCAGCAATGTACAACGCTTTCTTTTTGTTCTTTAATTTGGGTAGAGACTTTGAAATTACTATGTAATCACCTTCTTTCAATTCAGACGCTTTTGCAACTTCTATTTTTCCATTTTTATACACAAATAAAGAATGAGCAGGAGTAACTTCAATTACACCTCTTCCCCTTGTTTTTATTTTTAACAATTTTCCTTTTATTCTATGCCTATATGCATATTCTACTTCTTTCCATTCTATTTTTCCGTCTTTTGTCATCGATAAAACTTCAAACGGGACATCAACAATCTCTCTTTCTTTATTCTCGTCAAAGAATTTTTTGAGTAAATTTTCAATTTTATCTATAAATATTTCTTTCGAAACTTTGTCTCTGACAATCACAACTTCCCAAGGCGGTATAGAATCGGCGTCAGTGAATACGTAAACTGGCAACTCAAACTCTGTGGAAAGTCTTTGAATAAGTCTTCTTACTCCTCTTGCAGCTTGTCCTTGTGTAGTCAAAAGGATACATTTATGTTTTTTCCAAAACTTATCTTCATGTAATCTTTCAAAAGCAGCGTTTTTCTCTACTACAAGAACAAAATCAGCATTTATCTTTTTAAACTCAATATCCTCAACATTGCTTGGTATGGCCCAACCGCCAGATCCAAGCTTAGACCAATCAATCCTATCTCCCCTGTCTTTTATTACGACATCACCAACAACTCTTCCTCTTACATCAGCATTCAAATGCAATTGTTCTCTTAAAACATCTAACGCTACTTCCAAATCCACAATTATTGGGTCACTTTCTTTTTGCTCGTCGAAAGTGTTTTCATGTGAATTTGGTAGGGTTCTTTTTAATGCATAAAACAAATCTCTCAAACTTGTATGAAGATTATGATCTATAAGTTCCTTGCAAAAACTCGCTACCAACAATGTTTGCATGAATTTTTTGGAATGGGCAACATGGAAAAAATATCTTTTTGCTTTTTTGTTTCCTAAAGTAAGTGATTTTGTTTTTTCATCAAATACGACGTTTGATAAAGATCTTATAGGTATATCTATACTTGGATTTTCCATTTTTTCGATTTGTTCCCAAATCCTAATACCCATTTCTTCAAGCTTTTTGCTGACTTCCTCCTTCATTTTCACTCACCTTTATTTTTTTACTAACTATTTTTTCAAGTTTTTGAATGATAATTTTTTCATCCTTTTTTATGAGTTTCGATAAAGATTTAGCAACTTCTGGAATATATCGTTCAAATAGTTGTTTTCTTAATTGTTTTTCTCTTAATTTTCTCTTTTTTCTTATATAGCTTCCTAATCTCCTTCCAAGTTCTTGTAATGCTAGTTTTATCTCTTTCATTATTTCTGGGTATTGTGCAATAGCTTGTTTTCCTTCACTTGTATATGGAATCCAGACAGACAAAAAATCAATTAAAATCACGATAGGGGAATTCGGCAAGGATCCTTCACTTTGACTCAATCCATAATTTCTCCAGTTTATTTGCTGTACAGCTTTTGTTATAGCACATTCTCCCTGATTATATAGAAGAGGTGTATGATTAGCAAATCTTAACAACAATGCACTATTTAGGTTTAACTCTTCGCCATAAACCACAGCTGCCTGAACTTGAAACGGATTTCCACGATATACTGTTGGTTTCCTAATTATCGCGTCTAAGAATTCTGCATTTGGAAATTCTCTTTTTAAACCAGATATAAGCATTTTTTCATTAAGTGGGGATAAACAGTTTGTTGGAGGAGCCTTTAATTTAACCATTTGCATGGCTTTGTGTAGTTTTTCAATTTCCTGATGTGTAAGCTCTTGTGGTTTTCTGTTTTGTGGAATTCTTGCCAATTTACATATTTGTTTTGCTTTCTGCGAAGAAATTCTAGAAAACTCGTTTTTAAGAAAAGAAACAATATTTTTGTATCTTGTCAATTCCAACATTCTTTTAAGTTTTCCCAATTCAACTCCATATGGATGTGGTTTAATTTCTTTTGGTAAGGGCGGCAATTTTGTTGTGGTTCTTTCAAAAACAATTTTTCCATCCGGAGAATCAAAGATTATTTTTGTATAAGGATTTGCGATAGAAATGTATTTTAAGTATGTTAAAATTGATTGATGACCTTTCACATATCTACCTTCGACTACAAGCTCAACAGAAATTCCGTGTTTACCGTTTTCTAATTTTTCAACTTTATGTGAAATTATTTTAGGTTCGTTTCTAAGAATGTCTATCATGAGTTCGAACTCATGTTTTTTTCCTTTATAATATGTTATAACCTTTGCTGGTTTCCCAGTGGTTAGTTGAGCATATAAAATAGCTCCTTTTACACCTATTCCTTGTGTTCCAATATTCTGTCTTAATCTATAGAACTTACTACCAACAAGAAATTTACCAAAAGCTATCGGAATTTTATCTGGTGGCAATCCAGGCCCATTGTCTTCAACTCTAACTTTATATTTGTTGTTTGCTATAGGTTTTACAACAACTTTTATGGCAGGTGGAATTCTTGATTCTAAGCATGCATCAATCGAATTGTCTACACATTCTTTCACAACCGTTAGCAAGCTTTTTGTCAAATTTTCATAACCAAGTAAATGCCTATTTTTTTCAAAAAACTCAGCAATACTAATTTCTTTTATTTTTTCTCCTAATTCTTCTGCAACTGACGAGTCCGGCGGCATGACAATCAAAAATTTTATTGCTCTTCTTATTTATTTTTGATTTTCAAGAATTTCAAATTCTCTTTTTCTCCAAAAACCTATACAATGTTTCAAACATTTTACCTTGCAATAAAAGTTCTATGGCCTCTCTAGCGATTTGAACTCTATCCCATTTTCCAATTATGCCAATCGTTTTTCCATACACAGAAATTTTTGTTTCAGTTACTTCCTCTATTAAAGATTTAATTCTACCTTTTTTTCCTATAACCCTACCCTTTAACTCTTTTTGTCTGTTTTCTGATTTTCCAGCATATTCTCTTATATCAATCAGTTCAAACCTATAATCATCATCTAATAGATTAAGTGACGTTTCTATATCAAATCCTCTCCCAAACGCTTTTAAAATCGTTTTGGTCTTAAAAACATTCAAAGAATCTTCACCTTCAATCTCAATTTCGTCGTCTTTAATCAAAATTTTTGTATTGGTTAGTTCTTCCACTTTTCTTAAATGCTTCCTAAGTTCTTTAATCCTTTTCTCTGGTATTTTCACAGAATCTTTCATCATATTATATTCCCAATATTTCTATTAGTTTTTCAGTTAATTTTTCATCAATGTTTACACCTTTTTTTGAAAAAAATTTATTAATAGTTTTCACATCTCTCTCGAGAAATTCTCTTGCCATGGGATGGTTTTTCTTAACGCCCTGACTAAAATCTATTATAATGGGTTTATTATAGTACAAAATGTTGAACGGAGACAAATCACCATGAATTATGTTGGCCTTTGCCATTTTTTTCATTTCATCAACAATCGTTTTATATTCCTTTTCTGGATTTTCAAGCTCTACATCAATAAGTCTTGAAGCAGGAACACCATTTTCGCCCACGAAACTCATCACTAAAACATTTTCTAAAACGTATATAGGTTCCGGACACGAGACATTTTCATTAAAAGCGATCTTCATATTTTTGAATTCTCTTTTTGCCCATTGATTGATAACTTGAATTCGACTTTTTCTAACATGAAAAAATCTCGGATCGGTTATCAAATACTTCCACATATTTCTAAAATCACAATGAAGTGTTCTATAGATTTTTATGGCAACCCATTTTTCATTTCTTTTCCCTGCTAAAACAACACTTTCTTTCCCTTCTTTAACTGGATATTCAACAGAAGTTATGATACCTTTCGATAATAGTTTGTATAGATTAAATAATGTTGTTTCGTCAAAAACTTTCGACTCAATTTTCAATTCCTTTATATCCTCTCTCTTAATTTTCCTCTTCTTTTCTTCTTCAAATTCGTAGAATTCGGACATCTATATCAGCAATTCATCTTTTACATAGCCATTTCTCTTTAACCAGTTGATTTGAGTTTGTGTATATCTGAAAACAATATCGCCTCTTTTGTCTGTCATAACTTTCCAAGGCTGAACTAAAACGACATCACCAACTTTTATCCATACTCTTTTCCTTATTTTACCAGGTATCCTGCAGATTCTTGTTTTTCCATCAGAACATTTTATTCTCATTTTATCTCCTGGCAATCTTTCTTCAACTATTCCAAAAACCTCATTCCCTGTTGGATACCTAATTCTAGAAATTTCAATTTCCTCTTGTGTCATTTCATTTTTCTTTTTCACAAATTCTCACCAGTATAGTATCTTTATATTTCTTTTTTCCGTTTTTAATTCCATAAAGTTTTCTTGTAATTTTAATTTTAACTTTTTGGTTTTTCTTCAAAAAATTTGCAATTTTCTTACTTATGTTTTTCGAATAAAAATAGATATCAATGCCGTTTTTAACTTTTTCTAGTTTTGATATAAAGGCATCTGCTCTTTTTTCTTCAATTTTTTTAAGAAAATTATCAATTTTGTTTATTATATTTTCAATGTTCTTTCCTCTTATTTGAAGTACACTATTAAATTCTTTACCAAATCTTCTTTGGCATAAATCACATACAAAATTTTCTATTTCGAGATCAATGGAAAAATCAATACTTTGCTTAATTCCTTTCAATTTTCTGGTATAGCTACCTTCGATTTTTCCATTTATTTTTAAAATTCTGACAGACTCAATTCCTTCTACTTTTGAAAACATTTTTGACAATTTTTTTTCTACTACATCTTCTATATTCATGAGTTTATTTTTTATTAAGACCTTTCCACAACGTTTGCATTTTTTGATTTTAATCTTTTCTGGAAGTTTTATTTTTAAAACGTGCTCAACAAAACACTTCTCACAAAAACCATCTATCGTCTTTTCAGTTTTTTTACCACATCTTATACATGTTTTCATATTATTCTCTCGTTAACATCACAACCCTACTTGGTTCAAATCTTCCAAAAATTTTATACCCAGAGAGTTCAGAAATCTTTTTTGCAAAATTTTCTATATCTTCCATTTTAGGGACATTTTCACTTTTTAATCTCCTTCTACTTTCACCAACCCATTCATAAGCTTTAACCTCAACAAAATCGGGTTCGCCCTTTTTTATGAATTCAACGTATTTTTTTGCATCAAACATGTTTAATTTCTTGACCATCGTTAATCTAAAAACTCTTCTATTTTTTAACTCACGAAAAATCTCAACCGTTTTATTGAATCTTTCCCACGCACCTTTGATCATAGGCCTAGCTATTTTCAGATACGTTTCTTTATTTGGCGCTAAAACACTCAAATATAGTTGAAATGGCAAATGCTTCATTTCCTGCAACCTTTCTGGCATACTACCATTAGTTACTATAAATGTAATCATATCTCTTTTCTTTGCCTCTAAAACGAGATCAGAGATAAATGGATATAATGTTGGCTCTCCTATTAAACTCATTGTCATCATTTTTGGTTTTAGAGCTTCCAAAAATTTTTTCTTGTCTGTGTTAGGGTTTCCTCCAAAACCAGATAATAATTCTGCTCTTTTTTTGATGGCTTCTTCTATTATGAAATCAGGTTTATCAAATTCTTCTATTTCCAAAGGAAATTCCTTCCAAGACAACCCTGGTCTGTCGTTTGAGTGAGTTCTCCAACAAAAAACACAATGATAATTGCATCCTATATATGGCGTCATTTCCATGCATCTATGGCTTTGAACAGGAGGGTACCAAAGTTCTTTATAACAAACTCTATTTCTAGATAGGCTTTCTTTGGTCCAATGACATATTTTAACGGCTGAGTGCCTTCCAACTATTCTATACCCTTGCTTTTCAAGTAATTGCTTAACCTTTTCTGGTAGCATGTTATCACTTATTAATTTAATATTAAATTTTATTAAGAAAACTGTGAGAGAAGTAATATTACTTCCAGCTTATAACGAAGAAAAGAATATATCAAATGTTTTAGAGGAAGTAAAAAAATTCTTTCCTAAATCTAAAATAGTGGTTGTTGATGACGGCAGTAAAGACAAAACATCAGATATAGCAAAAAAATACACAAAATATGTTGTTGTACATAAAAAAAATAAAGGAAAGGCCGAAGCGCTAAAAACAGGCATAAAATTCATACTCAAGAAGTTTCCAAATACAAAATACATCTTAATAACAGATTCTGATGGTCAATATTCGATCAAAGACGGCAAAAGACTTCTTAAAAAAATAGAAAAAGAAAAACTGGACTTTGTGATGGGAGCCAGAAACTGGAAAACTGTGCCATTTAGACACAGGCTTGGTAATTTTGTTTGGAGGACGACATTTAATTTACTTTTTGGGACGAAATTCAAAGATACAAACTGCGGATACATGGCTATGAACTTAAAAACAGCGAGAGAGTTAATTCCAAGAATATATGGTGGCTATATTCTTGAAAATTCAATTCTAATCTACATAGTAAAAAACAACAAAAAAATAAAACAAGTTCCAGTGAGAGTTTTTTACAAAAAAGTTAGTGGAATAAAAAGAGGTATAAGAATGGTTCTGGGCGTTTTAATTTTCATAATAAAAGAAGGCTTGAAATATAGGTTTGGAAAATAACTATTTATGGAAATTTATGTCAATGAAATAAAGAAAAACCCAAAATTAATCGCTAGATTAATAGATCATACTAATGTAAATCCTAATTCTACAAAACACGACATAGAAAAATTGGTAAAAGAAGCAAAAAAATACAATTTTTATTCGATAGTCGTTTTACCGTATCATGTAAAATTTGCAAAAAAACTAATAAAAAACACAGAAATAAAACTAGTCACTGTAATAGGTTTTCCTTTTGGTGTACAAACAACGGATGCAAAGATACAAGAAATAAAAGACGCATACAAATATGTTGATGAATTCGACATTGTTATGAATAGACCAGCATTCAAAAGTAAAGATTATAGTTATGTTTTAAATGATCTCAAAAAGGTCGTAGAGAGCGCAAGAGGAAAAATAACTAAAGTTATAATCGAAACGCCAGAATTAACTAGCAACGAAACATATAAAGCATCTAAAATCGTTTTAAAAGCCGGGGCCAATTTCGTTAAAACGGCTGTCGGTTTGAAAGGCCCGGCAAAACCCACTCATATAAAAATTATGAAAAAGGCGGTTGGGAACAAGATAAAAATAAAAGCTTCTGGTGGGATAAGAGATTTTAACTCAGCGCTGAAATTCTTAAGAGCAGGAGCAAGTAGAATCGGCGCCAGTCATAGTGTTGATATAATTAAGAGTGCCTTTCAAAAAATTAAGGTAAAAAGACAAAAATATTTTCATGAATAGAATTGCTGTTGTTGGAGATTCTCTAGGAAAAAAGGTTTCAAAATATTTAGGAGTGTCCTTCTTCAGGGTTTTTGAAAGAGAATTTCCAGATACAGAAATTCAACCAAGAATAGAGAACGAAGTAAATGTAAAAAAAGCCATTTTGATTTTAAGAAAAAAAAGAAGAGAGAGAATCAACGATTATATAGTAAAGTTTTTTTTGATATCTAGAAAACTAAAGGAGAATTGTAAAAAAGTAATTGGCGTAATTCCATATTTGCCATATGCGAGACAAGACAAGGTTTTCAGAAAAGGTGAGCCCCTTTCTAATAAGTATATAGCAGAACTTTTAGAAAAAAATCTAGATTCTATAATAACAGTAAGTCCACACGAGCACAGAACAAAAATAAGTGATATTTTTTCCAAGAGATTGCATAAGATATCTGGTTTCAAAATACTTTCAGAATTTTTCAAAGAGAAGGAAATAGATTTTGTTTTGGGGCCCGATGAAGAGTCTTTGCAATATTTGGAAGAGTTTTGTGAGAATTTGAAGATCCCATTTGATTATTGGGAAAAGAAAAGGGATGTTTCAAGCGGAAAAATAAAGATATTTCAAAAGAAATTAGAAGCAAAAAATTTAGTGATAGTTGATGATATAATTTCAACTGGAAAGACAATCTACGAAGTTGGAAGAAAAATAAGAAGAAAAGTTAAAAATTTGTATATAGCAAGTGTTCATGGTGTTTTTTCGTCTAATTCCATTAACATCTTACGAAAATTGAGACCAAAAGAAATAGTTTGCACAGATACTATTGAAAACCCGTTTGAGAAAATCAGTACTGCTAAAGATATTGCTATTACTTTGAAGCGTTTTGAAATTTAGTTTAGTAAAATTGATTAAATAGAATTTTAAAGAAATGGTTATGATCTTATTGAGAAAAGAAGATTTATTAGTTTTTTACAAAGATAAAGAAAAAGGATTGAAATCGATAGAAAAACATAGTGATTGGTTTCCTCTATATTCTTCTGCATGTTTGGCAGGAATAGTAGGCGATTTAATAGCTGATGGGCATATTCAAGGAGATCCTAAATGGAGAATCGACTTTACTTCTAAGAATTTGAATAAATTAAATAGCTTTGGCAATAAGATTTTTCGTTTGTTTGGAATAAAAGGAAAAATTAGACCATGTACTACTAATAAATGGGGTAAAAGTTTCAATTATGGAATAAATTGCAAGCTTCTAGCGAGAATTATTCATTTAATAGGAGTACCTACTGGAAATAAAGTGAAGAAAAAGTTTTTAATTCCAAAATGGATTCTATCAAAAGAAGAATACTTTGTAGAGTTTGTCAGAGAGATTTTTTCATGTGATGGATATGTTGATATTTATGCTAAGAATCTATGATAGGAGTAGAAATGTGGAAATCAAAAGAATTGATGAGTAGCCATCTTAAATTTTTTAATCAAATTAAAAAAGGGTTGGAAAGACTTGGAATTAAATCGTATATCTTGAAAAGAAAATATGAAAATATAAGAAAAGACGGAATCGTAACAAAAGCAATTGGACTTAGAATTAAGAATTTAAAATCCATCATTATATTTAGTAATAAAATAGGTTTTAATGATATAGAAAAACAAGAAAAGTTGAATAAGATAATAAAAATGAAATCTCCCGATGGGGCAGTAACAATGCTGTAAGCTCAGCCCGGGAGATTGAACCGAAAGCGACCGGCTGAAGACCGGTATGTCGTGGGTTCAAATCCCACCTGCCCCACTTTGATTTATTTGAATTTCGCCAAAAATTTAATTAATGTTTTTAAGAATCATACCATTTGGCGAAATAAATGAAGAGCTATTGAGTGAAATCGAAAAGTCCATAAAAAATAATTTTAAGCTGATTTTAGATGTTTTAGAGAGCAGAAATTACCCTTCAGATTCTTACAATCCTATAAGAAGACAATATAATGCAGCAAAACTCCTATTTTGGCTGAAAAATAAATTCACAGGAAAAGTTTTAGCGATTGCAGATTCTGATTTGTATGACGGAGATCTAAATTTTGTTTTTGGCGAAGCTGAGCTTAACGGAAATGTTGCAATAGTTTCTGTTGCAAGGTTAAACCCAACTTTCTATGGCAAAGGAGAAAATTTTGAGCTATGGAAAAAAAGAGTTATAAAGGAAGTTTTACACGAACTGGGGCATATGTTTGGGTTAAAGCACTGTGATAGTTATCGTTGTGTAATGAACTTTTCAAATACAGTAATAGATGTTGATAAAAAATCCAGAGAATTCTGTGAAAAATGTAAAAAACAGTTAAAAGAGAAAGGAGTACTATTCTAAAACATTAAAATTCTTAAGTGCAATTAAATAGAGTTATGAAGAAATTGATATTTGAAGGAGAGTTAATAGGAAATAGAGTAATAGTTTGGAATAAAAAAGCTGTAATTCTATATGATGAATCTGGCTACGGGAAACCGCTGCCTGAAACAAAGCCAACGAGGCTTGAACTAGATTTAATTGAGGCTTGTTTTCTTGCAGAAAAAAACAAACTTAAAGTTTTTAGAAAAGTAGAAGAAAAAAAAGAATATCTAAGTTTAGATGACTTAATAAGAATAGGAGAGGAAAAGGTACATCAATTTCACACGCAGTTTGTTGTATATAGAGATCTGAGAAACAGAGGATATCTTGTGAAAACCGGATATAAGTTCGGTGCACATTTCAGGGTTTATGAAAGGGGAGTGAAACTAAAAAGAGGACCAAAAGCCCCTCACGAGCATACGAAGTGGGTGGTTCATGCTGTGCCCGAAGAAGCAGCATTTAGTTTGCCAGAAATGTCTAGAGCAGTTAGGTTGGCTCATAACATAAGAGCTACATTCATTTGGGCGGTTGTAGACAAAGAGAATGATATAACTTACTATCAGATCACGAGGGTAGTTCCGTAAAAAACACGATGGGTGATTCGATGGGAAGAATTAAAACAAATTTCGTAAAGAAAATTGGAGAACAAATATACGAAAAATATAAAGACAGAATTAGCACAGACTTTAGAGAAAACAAAAAATTAGTCAAAGAAGTCCTTGAAATAGAGTCTAAAAAAATTAGAAACGTAGTTGCTGGATACCTGACTAGGTTAAAGCAAAAAGAAGCATAAATGTTTAATGTTTTGGTTTCAAATTTAATTTAAGATGAAAGGGCAAGAAAAACCCGCAGTTGACGAGTTTGCATTCATACTTTTGGGCGCTGTAATATTCATAGCGATATTGGCGTTTGTTTTGACACCAACTTCTGAACCAAAGCCTTTGGTTGAACCCAGATCAATTGTTTTAAGGACTCTGAATGGTTCCAGTAGAGCAGTTGAAATTGTAGTATATGGAAACAACACACAAATCAACATGAGCAGTGAGGGAATAATTTCTGGTTGGGTCGATTTTTCTCCAGAATCTTTTAGTGTCAGTGGTTCGAAAAGAGTAACTATATATTTTGATGTACCAAAAACAGCCTTTGGCTCGTATTCTGGAAAAATAATTCTCAAATATATTGGTGGAGAAGTTGAAATACCGGTTTCTGTTGAAGTGACTAGAGAAATAACAGAAATTTTATCTTCAAGGCTTATAGAACCGTTTGGAGAATTTAGATTAGTATATTCCATACCATCTCAAGTGATTGCTGAAAATTCAGACATATATGTTTATAGAGGTGTTTTTGATGGAAACTCGGTTTCTTTAGTTGGTAATTTATCAGACACATCTAAAATTAAGAGAATTTATTTGGAGTTTTTAATTGAAGAATCAAACAAGAAAAACGATTTAGTAGTTAAAGTAAATGACGATGTTTTGTATAAAGGCAAGGGTTATGGTTTAATTCAGTTGAATTTGACGCCACAAAAAATATATAATGTTGAATTTAGTTGTGGTGGCCCTGGCTTAGCTTTTTGGAGTGAAACATATTATAAGATTAAGTATGCTAAGATTGTGGCTGAAATGAAATCAGAAGCTTCTAAAGAGTTCACATTTTCTTTGGCTGATAAAGAGATAGACAATTTTGATCACTTTAGATTATCTGTTTTATTCGATAAACAAGGAACCACCATGCCACTTAAAGACCTAGAGATAAGAATAAACAATAAAATTGTTTACAAAGGAAAGCCACCAATCACGGCTTTAATAATTGATATTGAAAAAGACATTCTTGGAAATCCTCTGTATTTGAAAAATGAAAACACCATAGAATTCAAGATTTTGGAAGGGGGAAGTTATTCAATTTCTTCTGCTGAGCTTGAAGTGTATTATTTGAGTTAAAGTTTCTTTAATCAATAATTGTAAAAATAGTTTATGGCTGAGATTTTTGGGTTATCGTTCCAGGTTTTTTTATATAACCTTTTTTTTCCGTTTGTGCTTCTTTTTATTTTAGTATATTTAATGCTAGAGAAAACGAAGGTTTTAACTGAAAATAAGAAAATTAACACGCTTGTTTCGTTTTTTCTATCTTTCTTATTCGTTTTTTCTTTGTTCTATTTGAATCTTTCTAGTATTGTGTCTAATTTTGCCATAATCATATTTTTGGCATCGTTTCTTGGATTTTTTTATTTTTATTCGAGAGGGACCGCTACAAGTTATTCGAGAGTTTTGAGTTTTATGAATGTTATGGGATGGAAAATAGTGAAAAAATCTGATTATGAAGATTTGAGCAGAGGCGCAGCTGAAATACTATCTACAGAAATCGCGAGGAATTTGAATAATGGTGTTGCGGTTTTTCTTTCTGGTGGTTCAACTCTAGCTAGATTGTACGAATTACTACCAGAATACCTTTCTAGGTCTACGAACGATTTTTCAAAGTTACATTTATTGGTTGGAGATGACAAAATTGATGGTTCTAATGCCAGGATGATTGAAGGTACTCTTATTGCTAAGTTTAGGCAAATTCAAAACATAACTCAACCAAATTTCTATAAAATTCCTGTAGAAGAAGGTGAAAGGGCAGCGTCAAACTACGAAAAAACAGTGGAAGAAATACTGGGAAAGACAAATTATCATGTTGTGCTTCTTGATATAGAGAAAGACGGACATGTCGCTTCAATATTTCCTAAATCTAAAATATTTTTGGAAGGAAGCAATAGGCTTGTTGAGTTTGTAAAAAAAGAGGAAATTGACACAGAGCATAGAATTGACAGAATAACAATAACTTACAATGTGATAAACAGAGCAAACATCGTTTTGATTTTGGCTTCTGGAGAAGAAAAATCAGAAATATTAAGGAATTTGTTTGAAAACCCTGGGTTATATCCAGCTGGAAAAATTAAAGGAAACGTATTCTTAATTGCTGATACGAATGCTTTAAAAGAAGTTAGGAGATGATGGGCCTGCCCGGAATTGAACCGGGGTCTCTGCCACGTCAGGGCAGCGTCCTGCCATTAGACTACAGGCCCTTAAATAGTTTATCTGTAAAGAGTTTTTAATTGTTTTATCAATAAAAATAATAGACCGAAATTTTAAGTATGGATATAGTTTTTTTCTTTCAAACATCGGTTTTTGCTCTTAGTTTTTTAGTTTCTTATGCTTTATTAGAAAAAATTAAGGTTTTTGATAGAAAAACAAACATAATAATTTCAATTATTATTTCTTTCTACATGTTGTCAATGACAATCTTATACAAAGACAAATTGATAGAATTTTTTGGATATACATCGGTCATTTTTTTAGTAATGTTTTCTTTTTTGGTAGTATATAAGAGATATTCTAGATGATAAAGATTAGTATTAAAGAAATCAGAGCAAAAAATCCCCATATATCCTTTCTCCACAGCATTATTTTTCCACCATCTGTTTTTGGTGTGGGGAGCAAGTTAGAAACAAACAACCAGAAATTAACTTCGAAAAAAATTCTAAAAATCCCTGAGAATGATATAAAGATAATTGCTAGCAAGAAATTTGGTAAAGAGCTAAGAAAACATACGATACCAGTTTCACTTATGGTAGATTCCTTTCTTCTCATCCCCCATCTTCCAAAAGCATATGGAAATAAAACAAAGGAGCCTACAGCAACAAATTTAAAACCAAAAAACGCTAAGAGAATACCAAGCAACATTCCAATGGGCCAGATATCAAAATAAGAAAAAATGTTCAGTTTTTTCGATATTAGTTTCGAAACAAAGACTCTTAAAAGAAGTGCTACAGACACAACAAAAAAATATATATGAAAATTCTCAAATCCAGAATAGTTTTTTTTAAGTGAAAAGATAGAAGAAGCAATTATAATTGCAACAATTATATTGAAGTACTCTCTCTTTGAAACTTTTTCTTTTTCAAGTAATTTCATAATTCATTTTTTGTGATTAACGAATAAATCACTAAAAGAAGTATTTCATGGCATCTTCAATGGTTCCGACTTCTTTTACTTCGACTCCAGCATCTTCAGATATAGAAACCTCACTTTTCTCGTAGGTTATTTCACAGTATTTGATGTATCCAAACGATCTACATTTTTTGATTGGTATGTAGTTTACTTGAGTACCTTGTCCTAATGGCACTAAAAATAATTCGGCGCCAACTGATCTTGCAGCTCTTGCTTTGGCTAGTATCCCTCCAACTGGACCGATCCTACCATCTGGCTGAATAGTTCCAGTTATCATAACACTTTTGTTTAATGTTTTGTTCTCAAGAGCAGCAATTGTCGCTATAGTTATCGCAGCGCCAGCAGAAGGGCCTTCTATGAGCGAGGCGTTTGTTTGTATTGAATATATTAAATCATATTTTGATAGATTTTTCCCTGTTATTTTTTCAGCAACGTTTTTGGCTGTTTGAATAGAGTATTGAGTGTCTATCCAGAAAAGTAATTGATTTATATCAACCAAGACTTTTCCGCTTCCCAGTAAAGCTTTTACTTCTAGCTTAGTTATAACACCATTTCCTTTTTCATCTACTGCTGGTAGATAAATTTCTGTAGTTGTGCTTTTGTTAGAGTAAAAACTTATTGGTTGTGTCTGATTTATTATGTAGATTCTAGTTTCTGGAAAATGAGTTGAACTGACAAAAATTATAAATGAAACAAAAATTGCAGCGATCAAGAGAAATTCTTTGTTTTCCATATCAAAAAATTTCGTTTTCAAATAAATTAAATTTGAATGTTACATGTATAACAAATATAAAAACGGGGGCCGCCTTTGGTGGGTATAGCTAGATATACCACTTATTCCAACTGACCTCCTCTATTCCGTTTTCCTACAAGCACCGACACAACTAGCTTAGAGCTGCTCCCTTCCGGGCCTGACTCGGTTCACTAGTTGCTCGGTCCTGTAGGGCGGAATTTCATCGTTAGTCAATTGGGATGATATACCTAGCTATACCGCCCTCAGGCTGTAGGTCGGCCATGAAGACCGTTTGCCACTGGCTTTTGCCAGCAGGGGAGGCCTAGCCCCCCGACCATGCCCCCGTATTTAAAGAAGTCTAGCTTAAATATAAATTTTCTAAAACGTTGCAACGATCTAAAGTAAAAAATTTAAATAGCTTCTTTCAATCTAAAATAAGCATAGCGAAAGAGGTGGATCCTATGTTTTTCGACGACGAAGAATACGAAGAAATCGAGGAGAACATTGACGAAGAATTAGAAGAATTTGAAGAAGAGGAGGAATAACAACTACAGAATAACAACAAAACTCACTTTTTTTTATTTTCTGTCACATTTAAATTAACTGTTTTTCAAATTTTATTTAAAGGTGAAATGATGGTATTCTCCGCTGCACTGGATGCGGGAATAGTATTGTTCATTGCAGCAGTTTTTGCAGAGTATCTAGGAATAAGAAAGAAAGTTAAAGGATGGACATGGATAGTAGTTGCAGCAGTTTTCCTAATCTTTGCAGGAGTTCCAGTTGATTGGGCTACATTCTACGGAATAGATCCAACAACAATGTCAGTAGTTCCAACTATTTTTGAGACAGTTGGATGGGTAGCAGCTTTAATAGGCGCATTATACGTAGCATATGAAATTCTATTGACAAAGTAAAACTTTTTTTCTTTTTTCAATTTTTTGAAAATAAACTTGGTAATTATTTTTATTTAGAATTTTATGCGGGGGGTGGGATTTGAACCCACGAAGGCACTAAGCCAGCAGGTTTCTTCTTGACACCTAAGCTTCGGCCATTCTGAGCTTCAGCCAAACGTCTGCCGCCATTGACCAGGCTAGGCGACCCCCGCCCTTAATAGAAATAGTAAAAAAAGCAGATTTAATGTTTAATCTCTGACTTTATTGTGTCTATTTGCAATTTAAGATCTTTTAACAAATTTTCTAGATCTTTTATTTCTGTTGATTTTTCTGCTTCAAACATCCTTTTACTAGCTTTGAACAGTTCTGCTAATTTTCCAACGTTAGATTCGAGTTTTCCTATCGCATCTTTCAAAGAAGAAAGATTTTCTGCTTCCATTCTCTTAATCTCTTCCATTAAATTAACCGAACTTTTTATGGCGTTTAAGTTTCCTTTAATTATGTTTAAAAGGAATATAACTTTTTGGTATTTCTCTATTTTTATAAATAACGGAAGAGAAGAGGCTGTAAACTCTTGTTGAATTTGTTGAATATCTTTTACTTCTTCTTGGGTCTCTTCTTCGGCTTTTACTTCTTCTTGGGTCTCTTCTTGAGTTTCTGGTAGTTGTTGTGGTTCTGATGAAACAACCTCTTTCTTAATCTCTTCTATAGTTGGCAATTTAATGTCTTCTAGTAGTTCTTTATCTTCTTTCTTTTTCTTAAAGAACAACATTTTAATCTAAATTATTATTTGACCAAATTGAAATTTAAAGTAAACTTTTAATTTGCGCCAGCCGGGATTTGAACCCGGGCCCCCGGCTTGGCAAGCCGGTATCCTAGCCAGGCTAGACCACTGGCGCATCTATTTTAATAATTCTTTCAACTTTTTAATTAAGTTTTTGGCCCATTCTGGTATGTTGTCGTTTTCGTCTACCCAAACAATTTCAATTGGTTTTTGATCTTTTTCCTTTTCAAGTTTGAAATTTTTATTTTTAGGTTCACATAAGTAGTATATCCCAACATCTTCTGTCCCGGAAGGATGTGTATATTTTCTAGCATATAACAACTTTTTTATTTCAACGTCAATTCCTAATTCTTCTTTCACCTCTCTTTTACAGGCTTCTTCTAAATTTTCACTCTTTTCTACCAACCCACCAGGAAATCCGAATTCTATTTTGTCGTTTCTTATTTTTTTGATCATCAAGAATTTTCCATTCTTTGTAATAATCGCTTTAACGCTTACTGGATATTTTGGAATCATATTATCCTAGAATTCCACCAAACCCTTCTATAGCTCTTTCTTCATCTTCTTTCATCTTCTTTATAATTTCACTTTTTTTATTTTCCTCAACAGTTTTTCCCAAATCCTTTAACAATTCTATGGCTCTTTTGCATTGTTCATCTAAACCAGAAACATAGATTATGTATCCATCAATTCCAAATTCTTTACCCTCTTTAAATACTATACTTGCTCTGGAAACCATATCGTCTTTTAAAAGAATTTCCCTAGCTTTTTGGTAGTTTTCGTTTGGAACCTCTATCACAACTTCCATATCAATAAAATTCACTACTATAGATATATTGGTTTTTGTGTTATACGTATAACATATGTATGAATCTTTGTTTTAGAAACTAAAAATAATGGGCCTGTGGGGATTCGAACCCCAATCTTCGCCTCCGCAAGGCGACATCCTATCCAAGTTAGACTACAGGCCCCTAAACAATAAAAATTAATAATTCAATCTTAATTAAAATGGCTATGGAAGAATTGATTTGCACGAGTTGCAATACTCATGTTTTCGCTAAAAATAGCTTTGTAGTTTTTGATTGTCCGAATTGTGGAAAAGAAAAAATCGTTAGATGCTCTACCTGTAAAACTTTAAGCAGGGAGTATGTATGTAAATCATGTGGTTTTGAGGGACCATAATGGCAAACGTTTTAGTTAAGATCAAAGTAATGCCAGAAGGCCTGGAAGTAAATTTAGATAATCTCGAAAATGAAATAAAAAACAAAATCTCGCCGAACAAAATAGAAAGAGAGCCAATTGCATTTGGCTTAGAAGCAATCCTAGTAACAAAAATAATTCCCGATGATGCAAAATACTTAGAAGAAATCGAAACAAAAATCAAACAAATAGAAGGCGTTTCTTCTGTAGAAACTATAGAAATCTCTAGATTGCTGGACTAATTCTAACTCCGACAAAAAGTCTATATCTATCTTTTTCTTGCAATTCTTCTAAAATTCTCTTGAGTATGGTTTTTTTCGGGTCTGGAATCATTTCAACCCTTTTCTTTAAGTCGCTAAAGTTTTCAAATGGCTTCTTTTTCCTTTCTTGAATTATTTTCCATAGATGTTTTTTTCCTATTCCAGGGAGCAATTCCAAAGAATGCAATCTAGTGCTGATCGGTCTAGCATAATTGAAAAAATTAATCAATCTTTTTTCATTTTTTTCTATGAGCTCTTCTAAAACTTCAATCAAGATATCCTTCGATATAGAAGTTAGTTGATCGTATCTAATTTTTCCTCTTATGTATTTTACTTTGTCTCTCTTATCAGGACCTATATAAACTCTTTCTTTGGGCTTTACGAATATGCCTTCCTTTATCACAATTTCTAAAAGGTTGAAAAATTTGTCTCCTATAACTTGAGCTAAAGGCTCTGGTCTTTTATCAATCGCTTTTCCTCTTGGTAAAAAATCTAGGACTATTGCATATTCGTCTCTTTCCATAGAATATCACCTTAGGCAAATTTTTTAACTATTTCCAAGATTTTGTTTATTTCCTCCTCTGAGAAAATGGAATAATCTT
>CAYWME010000004.1:0-17585 GCA_964459585.1 uncultured archaeon
GACACATATTTTTTAGAAAACGCTTTAAGAGTTTCATCAAAAGTTTATAGCATTCATAGATATACGAAAGACAGTTTGAAGTTTTTTGAAAAATTCTTGAAAGAATTAAATTCGAGAATAGTTTTCTCGAAAGTCTATAGCCTGCCTATAAAGAAAATATACGATTTTCATAAGAAGCCAGTAAAAAAAATAGACATACTTCTTTTGAAGATTGTCAGAAATTTAAAAAATTCCTCTTAATTTATACTTATGAAGTCTCTCATAAGAGTTTCTAATGCTTGGAAAACCTACGAAGAAGGAAAAATAGTTGCTTTAAGAGGTGTCAATCTAGAAATCAAAAAAGGAGATTTTGTTTCTATAATTGGGCCTAGCGGTTCTGGAAAATCGACTCTTCTTCATTTGATGGGAGCTTTGGATATACCAACTAAAGGAAAAGTGTTTATAGATGGGATAGACATATCTAAACTTTCTGACAACAAACTAGCAAAAATAAGAAGCGAAAAAATAGGTTTTGTTTTTCAGTTTTTTTATCTTTTTCCAACTCTTACAGCAATCGAAAACGTCACGCTCCCAATGATTTTTTCAAAAATTCAAAAATCTCAGAGAATTAAAAGAGCGTATTCACTTCTCAAAGAAGTTGGATTGAAAGAAAGAGGGAATCACTTACCTTCACAACTTTCAGGAGGAGAGAGACAAAGAGTGGCCATAGCAAGGGCTTTGGCCAATAATCCTGAAATAATTTTAGCAGACGAACCAACTGGAAACTTAGACACCAAATCAGGAGAAAAGATTGCACTTTTATTAAAAAAACTCAACGAAGAAAAAAATATAACTGTTGTAATAGTAACTCATAGTATTGAATTGGCTAAAATTACTAGAAAAAAGGTTTATATGAAAGATGGGAAAATAATTAAAGAGGTAGGAAAATGAAAAAATCGGTTTTGTTTACATTTACATTACTCATGCTCTTAGCTCCAATTTTGGTTAATTCTTCTTACCTAAATGTGTCTTGGTCCCTCGGTAAATCTTCGATATATCCAGGATCTCAAACCCAGCTTACATTAACGTTAACCAACACGTTTTCAAAAAGCATAACAAATGTGAAGATTTATGCTAGTTCATCTTATTTATCAATAACTCCGAATTATTTGGATGTTGGAACAATAGCTCCTTCAAATTCATTACAAACTTCATTGAAAATTGTTTCATCTGAAGGTCTAAAATCAGGAACTTATTTAATTGATGTACGAATTGAATACTATCTTGAATCTTCAAAGTACGAAACCACTTTGAAAGTACCTTTAGAAGTCATTTCAAAGCCTTCCTTGATTCTAAAAGGCGTTGAATATCATCCAAAAGACTTCGAGCCTGGAAACAAAATAAATTTGACATTCACTTTATCGAATCAAGGTGAAGGTGCAGCGAAGGACGTTAAGATTGTTTTGAATCAATCAATTCTTTATTTCGAAACAAACGAAGTTTACTTATTCGACATACAACCAAACCAAGAGAAAAAGATCAATTTAAATGCAATAGTCAATCCTTCTATACAACCAAACGTTTACTTAATTCCAATATACATAAGCTATTGGGATGAAAACAAAGACAATCTTTATCAGGAAACAAAAACTTTTTCTCTGCAAATTTCTTCTAAACCAAAAGTAAGCGTAAGCCTTGATAAATTTTCGTTGTTTGCTATGGAAGAAAACACGATTACAATAACTGTTTCGAATAGCGGCTCTATGGACATAAGATTTTTGACAATAAACGTTTCTTCCGATCTTTTGAAAGCAACACAACAAATCTATGTGGGTGATTTGGATTCTGACGATTATGACATAGAAAAAATTCTCGTATATCCTCTACAAGAAGGTAGATATCAATTTAATGTTTCTCTTTATTACGAAGACATTTATGGTAGTAAATATTCAGAGAATCATTTGTTTACTATCGAGGTAGTCAAAAAGAAACAATCAGACTACTTTTTTTTGGTTTTGTTTTTGATGTTTTTGGGAGCAGTTTTTTTAGTTTACAAAATACGTAAAAAGAAAAGATAAAAATGTTAACCGATTTGCTATTTTTGATTATTAAAAATCTTAAGCAGAGAAAAACAAGAACGATTTTAACGACATTAGGAATTATAATAGGAATAGCGGCTGTTGTTGGTTTGGTCGGGGCAACAAAAGGAATAAACGAATCGATAAACAAACAACTTAGTTTTTTTAGATCTAATTGGATAATAATCATACCAGGAAAACTTAAAATTGGATTTATGTCGGGTTCGTTAAGAAAAGTAAACATTTTCGATGAATCAGACTTGAATGATTTAGAAAGACTTCCCGGCATAGAGTATGCTATAGGTTTTTATCAAAAAACACTCTCAGTAACTTATGAAGGCGAAACTCTTTATCTTCAGGTATGGGGTGTAAGTAACCCAGAGAAATTCGAAAAAATAGATACGATTGGCGTTATGGAAGGCAGATATATCTCATCAAACGATAAAAGATCCGCTTTTCTTGGTTATTCAGTTGCAAAAGAAATGTTTGAAGAAGATATTACGGAGAAGAAAAAAATCCTTTTGGATGGTATAGAATACAAAGTTGTTGGAGTAAGAAACAAATACGGTGGTTTAATGAGCAACATAGAAGATACTATAGTTTTTGTCCCACTTTCAACGTTAAGAGAAGATTTCAACCTTCCGGAAGGGTTAAGCTATCTAATTTTACAGAAGTCCGAAAAGTTTTCTTCGAAAGAAGTTGAAGATGAAATAAGACTTTTACTGTGTAAAAAGAGAAAAAGTTGTGGAAACGAAGATTTTACGATAATCACACCAGAATTTGTTCAAGACACAGTATCTTCTATATCTTCTATGCTCACCGTAATGCTTGGAAGCATAGCTGGAATTTCTTTACTTGTTGGATCTATAGGAATAGCTAACACCATGTATACTTCTGTTTTAGAAAGAACAAGAGAAATAGGAATCCTTAAATCGATAGGCGCTTCTTCTAAAACAATTCTTCTGATGTTTTTGTTGGAATCTAGTATGTTAGGCTTGATTGGTGGAATAATTGGAATTTTTGCAGGCTATGCTATTGGTGAGTTGTTTTTGATTTTAAGATATTATTTCGTTCAAGAAATTGAAACCTTTCAGCAATCAATCATGACAACTCATGTGGTGCTAACTCCGAGCCTGGTTTTGGGAAGTATATTGATTTCTATTTTAGTTGGTTTGATCGCGGGCATATTCCCCGCAAGAAAAGCCTCAAAATTACAGCCAGTAGAAGCCTTAAGATACGAATAATCAAGGGTATGAGAAAGAGGAATTAAGATACACTCTGGGCGATGAAACATTAAGCAAAAAATTAACAGTTGGCGGAGGGCAGGAAACAATCTGATATTCAAAATCTATTTTTATTCCTTTTTCCAACCCAAATTTTTCAACAAAAATCTTATATTCTTCCAAATTCCACGAAAGCTCTTTACAATCATTGGATTTTGCAACAAGCTCTATCGCTTTTTCATTTATGTTATTGAATAGAAAAATTTCTTCAGACAATGGAACTTGTGAGATATCAATAAATTCTGCGGGCCCGATCGATTTACTAACAAGATAGAATGAAGTAACTATAGCAAAAGCTGTCAGTATGAAGAACTGACCTTTTTTATAGGTTGATGATTTGGGCATGTGAGATCCCCTTGAATTTAATAACATTTTTCTCAAGTATAAATCCATTCTTAATGGATATTTCTACTATTTTATTTCCGAACAAATTAGCAATAGTAGCAACTTTAAGAAGCTCTATTGCTTTATTTTTGTCAATTTTTTTCCCTCCATAGAATTCTTTTTTGATTTTTATCGAAAAATCTTTCTTAACTTTTATTTCTTTTCCTAACAATTCTTCGTCACAAATTGCAACCAATATATCATTTCCATGTCTATGAACTTTTGACCAAAACATCTTACCTTATAACTTTATCATACCTAAAAGATATAAAACCAACAAAATTGCTGGAATAGAAACTAACAAAATCCAAAAAACAATCGAGATTTTATATAATTTTTTTAGGAATTTATCGAGTTTTTTACTCATATTTTTTCTATTGGATATCTTGCTCCGCATGCATCACACTTAATAAAGTTTATTCTTTTTTCCTTAATTAATCTTGTATCTGGTTGACCACAAACTTTACAGAGAACAAATTCTTTGATGTACTTTTCTATCTTTTTTTGAATGGATGTCGTAGATAAATTGGCTTGGAAAACCAAAAAATTTCCTTCGATATAGCTAGGAGCAGCCAATTCTTTTGACAAAAATCTGGACACATGTCTTTTATCCCTTCTTAGATATTCGACAATTTCTGCAAAATTCTTTAGAATCGTTTTTTTCCTTTGATGAATCACAACAACTTGAGGAATCTCAAATCTTTTTATTTTTACTATTTCTCCTCTATCTTTTTCTTTAGCTTTTTTCAACAATTCAAGATAATCCAATTCCATATATTGAATTTTCAAGTTAAGCTTTTATTATTTTGAATTTTCCCGGAAGAGGCTCAAAAATTAACCCCTCATCTAAAAGCTCATCAATCGTTTTTTCAATTATGTTTTCTGGTAAATCTAAAATTTCAAAAATCTTAGAAACATCTACGCCATCACCTTCGTCTAGTTCTTCGAACAACTTAAGAATTTTTTCTTTATAGTTTTCTTTTATAGCTGAAAAAGACAATGCAAACCTCAATGATTCTTCGTCAAACCCAAACTTTTTTACTTCTTCCAAAGCATTTTCAAAGGACCGAGTTGCTAGTTCTCTTACTTTTTCTATGACGGATTTTCTCTGTTTAATTTTTTTAAGTAACTCGACTTTTCTTAATAGTTCAAAATTTGGATCGTCGATTTTTATTAGAACTTCTAGACTCACATAAATTTCATCATTGAAAAACCTAACTCTGCCTATTACTCTAACAATATCGCCTACTTCAATCTGCTTTAGAAACTTAACTTTATTCTCAAAACCCTTAACTCTAATTGCTTCCGTTCCATCATCTAAAGTAATAACACCATAGTTTTCGTCTTCACTCACAAATTTCTCCGTAACAGTTCCTACAATATCTACTCTAGAAACCTTTTCTCCGTATGGCGTTATTAGAAAAGATGGTTTTTTTGTTTCTACATCACCTTTGCTAAACTTTCCATTAACTAAATCGAATATTCTTACTTTTTTAAGGGGTAATCTCTTGATCATAATCTACTTATAATTCCAGGTCTGGGAGAATAAAGATATCCTTCCCTTTGCATTCTTTTTATGATATCCTCTATATCATCGATGCCCTTATTCTTTGCGGTTTTTTCTAACTCGTCTTGGGGAATTTCTTTTCCAAAAGAAGCTTCTAAATCTTCAATTATTTTCAATACAGTCCTTATTTTTCCTCTCTGTGTGGCCGTGTACTTTGCACCTTCTGCTTTATCTATATCTATTTGACCAGTTGAAGGTTCAAAACCAAACTGTCTTAGAGAAACACTCATAAGCCTTATGGCTCTCAAGGCGTCTTCTTTTGTAACTTCATCTCTGAGCTGAACTTTTGCAGAGGCTTCTGCTAATCTCATTAATGCATCGTATTGTCTGGGGGTTATTGCTATTGGACCTTCTCCTGTTGACTTTTCCCTCAAACTAAGGTAAAACTCTTTTATTGCGTTTGCGGCTTCTTCTGTCATTCTAGGCTTGCAATTCTTTCTGGCATAAGCTATAAATTTTCTCAATATGTCTGGAGGAATTGGGATTTTAATTTCTTCGGCGCCAAAGTACCTGGTTTTAAGAATATGATCTGCGAGCTTAGCATCTATTTCGGGGTTTGGAATATCTCTCAAAGCAAATTTCAAATCAAATCTCGATAACAACGTTTCTGGTATGTCAACTTGGTCTCTTATAGGAAGATAAGGGTCAAATCTGCCGAGTTTTGGATTGCCTCCTGCCAAGATAGCTGTCCTTGCTGGTAATGTAGCTACTATACTAGCTTTTGCTATACTTATTGTTTGTTGCTCTAGAGCTTCATGTAAGGCTACCTGGTCTTGTTTGTCAACTTTTTCGAACTCATCAATCGAGCAGAGGCTCCCATTGGCCAAAACCAAAGCACCCGCTTCTAAAACCCAGCCTCCCAGAAATTCTTCATCTCGGACAACTGTTGCTGTTAAACCAGCTGCTGTTACACCTTTTCCCGAGACGTATCGGCCTCTAGGAATTAGTCCGGCAACAACTCTCATTATAACAGATTTAGCAGTTGAAGGGTCACCTATCAGGAGAATATGGATATCTCCTCTAACTCTACTTCCATCTTTCAAAATTTTTGGAGTCCCTCCAAATAATTGAAGAACAATAGCTTCTTTTATTTCATCTAATCCATAAATTGCAGGAGCTATAGAAGCTACAAGTTTTTCATAGATGTTCGGGTCTTTTGCCAGCTCTATGATTTTTTTTTCATCATCTGGAGTAATTTCTATTTCTTCCCATTCGGTTTCTAAAGGCAAAATGTTGTTTGCTTCAATATATATCTCTAATTGTCTTGACGAATATCCTCTTTTTCGTCTTCGTGGCATTTGTTTAAGAATTCCAATGACTTTTATTCTGTTTCCAGGATCAGTCATGTTTTGCATTCTCGGTGAAGTTAGATCATTTTTCAAGTAAACAATTATATCACTAGGTCTTTCGCCACTCACTATTTCGAAAGGCTCTTCTATGACGATCCACCTAGCATCAAAAAGTTTTTGATCGACGAGCTGAAACTCTTTCCTGTTTCCACAAAAAGGACATTTTGTGGGTTGAGATATTGTTTTTTGAATTTGCGGAATGTTTATTTTAGAATTACATATAGGACAAAGGAAAATAGCTTCGGAAATTTCAGGTCTTATTTCACTTGCTCTTTTAACAATTCCTTCAACAACGATAAGTTTACCGATATGCTCAGACCTAAGTTTCCGAATTCTTATTTCTCTGTCTTCTGGCACATTTATAATTTTGGGTCTTAGCTGAACATCTTCAGCAACTTCTAATTGCTTAATTGCTTCTTCCATATATTCAAGAACTTCTTCGGGTCTTTCCATGAGATAATCTGCAAGATCTACATCAAACTTTTCGAGCAACGAATAGTCAATTTCTATAGATTTTTTCTTTTTGGCGATAGAATCAATTATTTCGTTTAAGTAAAATTCCTTAAAAAATTCTAAAAGTTTTTCCATAAGTTCTTCTTTTTCCACGTTATTCATTTGATAAGTTTACATTTTAAATGTTTACACCCCAAATTTCCAAAATTCATAAAAATTAAAAAAGAGAAAAGTTCATTCCTTGATAATTGCTCCAATCGATTTCAATTCTTTTACTAGCCTGTTTATAGCTATCTTAACATCCTTTGTTTTTCTGGCTCCTGTACAAACTATTTTTCCTGAACCAAATAGTAAAAACGCAACATTCGGATTCTTGAACCTAAGTACAAGCCCTGGAAACTGCTCTGGTTCGTATTCCGAATTTTCCATCTCAAAAGCAACTTTGTCTAAATCTATTCTGGCGTTGAGTTTGGTTGAAGAAACTATATTCTCTATCCTGAAGTTAAATTTCGATGGGACTTTTATGCTAGAGGACCTCAGTACAGAGACAATTCTTTTCAGAGCTTTTTTGAGATCTTTTTGAGTTCTTGTACCTGTACAAACGATTTTACCTGAACTAAAGATTAAAGCTGCTGATTTTGGGTTATTCATTCTTAAAACTAAGCCCGGAAACTGTTCTGGCTCGTATTCTGTGCCTTCGACTTTTGATACAATTTTTTGAAGTGGCACTTGAATTCCTAGAGAGCCAGAAGCGACTATATTTTCAATCCTTATTTTATAGTTCATTCATTTTCACCAGACAAAAAAGTTTTAAAATTAAATATAAATATCTTTCGAAAAGTATTTAAATGAGAAATTCAGCAAGAAAGAATTCAATTTATAGATAGGAATTATGATGGTTTTTCCTGATTGAAGTATGTCTTCTTGCCACAGAGTAACTATGATTGACAGGAACCATTTGTTTTTCATGAGTTTTTTGAGTTCACTTGCCTTTTCCTCGTTTTTAACACATGCTTTTTTCAATTGGGAATTTCTATGTCTATTTAGAGACCATTTTTTACACTCTGCACAAATTACAATATCTCCTTTGATTGCTAAGACGTCTATTTCGAATCTTCGGTTCGTTTTAAATCTAAAATTCTTTATTGTCTCAAAACCGTTTTCTTCAAAAACAAGTTTTGTAACATCTTCAAGCTCTTTCCAATTTTCGTTCTTTAGAATTTCCTCCAGATCAATTTTTTTAAGTTGGTTCGTAAGTTTTTGGACATCCATATTTTTATTATTTTGAATTTTGAACAAAATATATACAAGTGGTTTCATGACAATTCTGGGTATAGATGAAGCTGGAAGAGGGGCGCTGATAGGCCCTATGATAGTTGCTGGCGTTGTTGTAGATGGAAAAGGAAAAAAGAAACTGGAAAAAATAGGAGTTAAAGATTCTAAACAACTCTCACCTTCAAGAAGAAGGCAATTATCGAAGGAGATTGAGAAGATAGCAAATCACATAATCATAATGAAAGTAAATCCTTGTAAAATAGATCTCGAAAACTTGAATTTAATCGAGATGAGGAAAATGGTTCAGATAATTGAAATGACAGATCCTAAGATTGTGTATATAGATGCATTGACATCAAGGCCGGACAAATTCAAAAAAAAGTTAGAAAAAATGTTGAGATTATCAAAGCCAAGAATTTTTGCTAAAAATCACATGGATGAATTTAATCCAGTCGTAAGCGCAGCTTCAATAATTGCTAAAGTAGAAAGGGACAGAGAGATAGAAAAAATAAAAAGAAAGGTTGGATTTGATTTTGGTGTCGGGTATCCTCATGATGAAAGGGCTGTGAGTTTTGTAAGAAATTGTATATTGAATGGTGAAGTCTCACCGTTTATTAGATGGCGATGGGATACAGTAAAACGGCTTATAGAAGATTTAAGCAACGAAGGCCATAAAATAAAAAGGGAATTTTTTGAAAAAGCTGGAATGGATATATCTTTACAAAGAAAAATAAAAGATTTTATATTAGGAAGGTTGAGAATTTGAACAAGGACTTGAAAAGAACGTTTCATTTGATAAGTTTGTTGTTAGGTTGTTTAGGTGGTTTGATAGCTGTTAAGAATTTGATCATAAGCTTAATATTTTCGGTTTTTGTGATGGTCAGTCTTTCTTGGTTTTTGAAGAAGTCAAAAGAAAAACCAAGAGATTATTTAATTACATATATGGTTTTTTGGATTTTTTGTTGGATACTTGGTTTTAACGTTCTTTTTTGGTAGACTTTAATAAAAGATAAGCAGCATATATATGACTACATGGCTTTTGATGTAAAGAAAAATATTGACAATCACACGTAAAAACATTTTTGAGTTTATCATAAATCACATAATGAACTGAAGTTTCTCCCAAAACATTGAAATGAATTCTTCTTTTCGTTTCTAATGATTTTTGAATCCTTTTCTTCTTGAAAATTTCATAACCTTTTTTTCTTGTTTTCACTGAAAGCTGCATGCTATATAAATGTTTTTCAAAATTAAAATTTATGAAAGATTTTGAAAGGATTTTAAAAGAGCTTAAAAACAAAAATGCAAAGAGGATATTAGTCCAGTTTCCAGAAGGCTTGAAAACCAAAATAAAAGAGATAAGTGAAAAATTGGAAGAAGAAGGTTTCGAATCCATTTTGTGGTTAGAGAATACCTATGGGGCTTGTGATATACCAATAAACGAAGCGAAAATGATGGGGTGCGATGCTATTCTTCATATTGGCCATACAGATTTTGGGATTAAATCGGATATACCAATTTTTTATTGGGAATATTTGTTTGATGTCGATCCTGTTCCTATAGTTGAAAGAGAATTTGACAAACTGAAAAACTTTCAAAGAATAGGTTTAGTAAGCAGTTTACAGTATATAAAAGGTTTGGGTAAATTGAAGAGATTCTTAGAAAAGGAAGGAAAAGAAGTTTATGTATATAAATCAGAAAAGCACGGGGGACAAATTCTAGGATGTAGGTTGGAGGCCGGTTTGAAAATACAGGATAAAGTTGATTGTTTCATTTGCCTTACTACTGCAAAGTTTTATCCGCTTGGTCTTTCGTTGAAAACTTCTAAGCCCGTGTTTGTTCTCGATTTCGAAAAAAACAGTTTGTATTTAATCGAGAACGAAAAGAAAAGGTACGAGAAAATAATCCTTTGGAATTTGGAGAAATTCAAAGAAGCCAATGAAGTCGGGATTTTAGTTTCCTCGAAAATAGGCCAGTTCAAGTTTCCAATTGAAATTAAGAAAAAGATTGAAAAAATGGGCAAAAAAGCTTATGTTTTTTACTTGAATGAGATAGCGCCAGAGAAACTAGAAGGCATAAAAGTTGATATTCTTGTTAACTTGGCGTGTCCAAGAATCGGGATAGACGATATACCAAGATACAAAATACCAATAATCAACGCATCAGACTTATTTGAGTTTCTTTGAGATTTCATTACCCAACTTATTCATCAACGAAATTGTTTCGTTGATTTCAAAATCCAGTTTTTGAAAGGAATTTAAAATCGCTTCGGTTTTTTCTTTTAGAAATTTTTTGGCGTTTTCGAGGTCCATCTCTATTGCTGTGTTCGAACCTATTAATATAATGAGTTTGTCTTTGTTCTGAATCCTTCCGAAAGAAAATACACCGGAACCTACAGGGAAAATGACGTCCTCTGTTGTTGACAAATCTTCCAGAAAAGAGAGAGTGGATTCCACTTCGAAAATCTTTTCTTGTAATAGTTCTCTTTGTTTAAGCAAAGCATTCAGTCTCATTTCTAAAAGTCTGTATTGCGCGATTTTTTGTTGGGTGTCTTCTTCCATGCTAATCCTTCTTTATGTTTTTAAGTATTTTAATTAGTTCGGGAATTTTTGAAACTTTTATGGCTACTGCTCCAACCGATATGAATTTACTTTTTGTTCTGGCCATGCTATCATGCCTTGTTTGATTTATTCTTATGAACTTTTCTTCAGGATATATCGGTTCAAAAAGATCTATCCATATTTTGTCATTTTTGCTCTGGTCGATTCTTCCTATGAATTTACTCTTTCCCACCCAAAAGAAAATCTTTGAGGGGCCTTTTTCTTCAAAATCTACCTTTTTCTCTATGAGCAATCTTTCAAGAATTTTTGTGACAGTATGTCTATTTAATTCAAGAAGCCTGGATATTTCTGAAATTGTTAAGCCTCTGGGTCTTTCTTTCAGTAATTTGATTATTCTTTTCGCGTTTTTGGTATCGTACTCGAATTTTCGTTTCATCTTGAAACAAACCCCAGTTAAATTTTTATATTATTGTATATTTAAAATTTTCTATAAAATATTGTCTATACAATAAAGGAGGTGATAATTTGCCTACGATAAGTTTGTTCAGGTTTGATAAAGATCTTAAGCTGGATGAAATCGTTGAAGCTCTTGATTCGAAAAAAATTAAGGGGTTTGAGTTTTTTGCTAAAGCCTCGAAATACAATAGATTCGAAGTATTTGTTGAAGTTTCTTTTGATGTTGACCTTGAAGAAGAAATGAAAAGGATCTTGGGAGATGAATTTGAAAGTTTTCGTATGATTGAAGAAAAAGTTATAAAGAAAAAAGTTTATTGTTTTGTGAATTGCTATTTCAAAACCGTTGAAATATACAGAGGAAAAGACAATATAACGTCTGAAATTTTAAACATAATTGAGAAGCAACTTAAAGTTAAATTGATTCCCTTAACACTTTCCCCTAAGAAACTTCTTAAGATTTTGAGAGATTATTCGGTTGAAACGAAACAGCTTATGTTCAAGAACGTTGATGGGTTTTTCTATCAGATATACAGAGGCAGGAATCTTGAAAACAACAAATTAGCTAATTGGTTTCTAAAGAGGAAGTTAAACTGTTTAAAGGTAATAAGTTTTAAGCCGAAGATCCGGTTTCTTAATGGAAATTCTAAGTATCAAGTAACTTTTAATGCAGAAAAAGGAACAATAAAATTGTCTTCAAACGGCTTCAAATGGAGACCAAGGTATGAGGTAAGGCAGATAGTGTTCATTTTAAGCTATTTAAATTCAACATTTCAAAAAGTTTAACATGAAAATTCCAAAAGAAGTCAGAATATATTGCCCCTATTGCAGAAAGCACACCAAACACACAGTTGAAGTGGTCAAGAAAAAACCTAGAAGTAAACTTAGCGCTGGTCAGAGAAGATTCTTAAGAAAAATGAAAGGCTATGGAAGCTTTCCAAAAGAGAATCCAAAGGGGAGAGAAAAACCAACAAAAAGAATTGATTTGAGATATAAGTGTAGTGTGTGTGGAAAAAAGCATGTACACGGAAGAAGTTTTAGGGCTAAAAAGTTTGAAATAAAGAAAATGTAGTTTTTTAAATTTAGAATTTAAAGAGTTTTTTATGAGAAAGAAACTCAAGAAATTATTTTTTAGAAAGAAGAAAGAAGAAGAGTTTGTTGAAGTGCCGTTTGAAGAAGAAACGGACAGAGTTGACATAAGGATTGAAAATTTTGAAGGGCTTATTGATGTTGACAGGATAACTAAATTGGTTAAAAAGGGGAGTATAGTTTTCTTGAAGACAAAGAACATACAAAAAAGGGATTTGGGACAATTTCAGGCAGGAGTGACTAAATTAAAAAAGATATGTGATAGTTATGGATGGGACATAGTTGGAACGGAAGAGGGATATATTTTGATAACTCCAAGATTTGTGAAGATCGCTAGATAGGTCTTCTTTCACCTCTTTTCTCCAAGAGCAGATAGCTGAAACCAAGGGAAGAAAGAATTGACGTATAGAGCTTTTCTACATACTTTTTGGGTAATCTGGCTCTCCTATCAGCTTCGATTAAGATGGAAGGAATTCCATAATTGTCTGAGACTGCCAAAGAAATCAAAAGGGAGGTTATTTTTTTGTGGTTTTCACCTTTTTTAAGAAAATCTATTCTCAGTGGCCTGTCGTATTTCGATGGTTTAGAATAAAAACAGAATATTTTGGAAGAAATTTCTTCTGGGAAGTGTTTTAGGATTGGATGAGATTTAGGATTAGAAGAATAAGTAAAAGGTATTGTGAATTCTTTGTGTTGTAAAACGTTAGATAAAACATAAGTGTCTTTGAATTTTTCTAGAAGTGGGTTGTTTTTAAGTTGAGAGAAATTTTCTACTAAGAATTCACCGAATCTTTTTCCTCTACTATCTTTTATTACACCGAAAACAGACACATTCATGTTCAAGGCTAAGGACAACATCTTAATGTATTTTTTAATCATTTTTTTCCATTCGTCTGATATGATTCCAGTGGAATCTGTGGAAAACGTGTAATGAGGAATTATCGAACCATCTAGAATTAAGAAATCTGGTTTAAATTTTTTCAAAACTTGAAGGGAGATCTCAATTTCTTTTCTCTCTCTGATTATGTTTAACAAAACTCCAAGTTCGTTTTCGGGTATGGCGTCTTTTATAACTTCAGGAATAGGAGAGGGAAATTCGGAAGGAAAATAATCTGTTTTGACCAGTTTGTTGTTTTCAAAAGTGTAAATTACTCCTACAGCCCTTTTGATCACTATATCAATACCATGGAGAGATTTTTTCAAAATACTTCCGTCTATACCTGCTATCTTGATTTTGTCTAGAGACATTTCGTTTGAATTTTCTATTAGATTGTTTGAAATCAAAAATTTTCTGAAGTCTTGTGAAAATGAAATTCTTTTTTCCTCAATTGATTTCAAAGATTTTGAGATTTCTTGGATTGATTTAAGAAAGTCTTCCATGGTTTTATTATTTAAAGGATAGCTTAAAATTGTTATTATGGTTGATTTCAATAAGTTCAACACGTTTATTTTTGATTTGGATGGAACTATTTGGATATATCCTAATGTGATAGAAAGCGCAAAGGAAGTAATTGAGAAGTTGAAAGAGAAAGGAAAGCAAGTTTTGATAGTAACTAATTTTACGATGCTTTCTAGAGATGAAATAGCAGATAGGCTTAAGCAAAATGGAGTAGATGTGAATGAAAACGAAATAATTACGGCTTCTTATGTAATAGGTCTTAATTTGGAAGAAGATTCAAGTGTTTATGTTATTGGAGATGGTGTAAGAAGAGAACTTGAAAATCTTAATATCGGCTTTTCAGAAGGAGATGTTACGCACTTGGTTGTTGGACACGATAAAGATTTTAATTATCAAAAACTCGTTAAATGTCTTCAAGTGCTTAAGAGGAGTGCAGAATTTTGGGTGACTTCACTTGGCAAAGTTTTCTTAACATCAAATGGAATATATCCTGGGACTGGAAGCATAGTTAGATCAATAGAGTATGCCAGCGACAGAAAACCAGTTTTGTTCGGGAAGCCATCTGATTACATGAGATTGGCAGTCGAAATAAACGTGACTTCTCCTAGGAAAGAGACGATTTTTATAGGAGATGAAATTGATGATATAAAGTTTGCAAGAATGTGTGGTTATAAGTCAGCTTTGGTTTTGACAGGATTGTCAAAAGAAATTGATAAGAAAATCAAACCGAATTTTGTTCTAAAAGATTTGAAAGAAATTGTTAAGGACATATGATTGTACCTTTTGTTTTTTTTCCGAGGATTGAATTGAGGATTCTGTTTTTCTTCTCACCGTTTATTATTATGGAAGTATATCCTAGTTCAGCTATTTTGAAAAGTTTCTTGATTTTCGCTCCCATACCTCCCGTAACATCTATTTTTGTTTTTTCGAAACTAATCCCCTCTATACCCTCTTTAATGCTAATTTTTTTGATCGGTTTCGCTTTTTTATCTATATGAGGATTTGAGGTATATACACCATCAACATCTGTCGCTAAAATGATTTTATTAGGATTCCAAAGCTTTGTGAGTTCGACTATTAGATCATCACCAGAGATTATTGTGAATTTTCCTAAATGAGTTTCTACATCGCTTTTGACTATATCACCATAAGAGGATGGGGTTTTATTCTCTTTTAAGATCTTTTTTGTTCTGTTAAAAAGTTTTTGGACGAGGAAGGATTGACCATCGAAACGGCAAGTTTCAAAAGGATGAATTGGCATCAGATTTAAATTGCTCTTTTTAAACTCTTCCGAAAAGATTTTGTTAAGGAATTTAACAGACTCATGAACATCTTCAATTACTATATCTTTGAATTTGATGTATCTGTCGACTAAATAATGACCAAATGGACCAGCGCCGTTGATGACTATCAGTTGAAGATTTTGTACATAATCGAAAGCTTTTGATATTTGTGATGCGATTTGATGGATCTTTTTAAGGTTTATGAAATTGATTCCTCTTTGTTTTATTTCTTTTAGGTTCGTTGGAAATTCTTTAGTGCTTTTTTTTGTGATTAATGATCCACCAATTTTAATAAGGACTTTCATTAAGTGAAGATTTGAATCTGAAAAATTAAAATATAAACTTTTCTTCTAAGATAGACGCTTTACCTCCAGAATTTTTTATTGCAAGTGCAATCGTGAAGAACTCATTTAAGTTGTGGTGTTTCCAAACAGATTTTTGAATTTGTTTGGCGCTTATTTTTCTCAAGATTCTGTTTATTTTTAGTTTTAAGACACGATTTTGGATTGGTATATCGTAGATTAAAATAAACTGTTGATAATTTTTTGTTTTCACAAAGAGCCATATGGCTCAACTTATAAATAAAGTTTTCCAAGGCAAATTTCAAAAACTTCAATCTAATCTTTTCAAAAATTCGAAAGCAGAATAAGCAGCTATGGCTCCTTGAGCTGCCGCAAGCACAATCTGCCTGAATTTAGATGCCTTGTCAGTCAGGTCCCCAGCAGCAAACACACCTTCAACATTAGTTTTCATATAATCATCAACAATCACATACCCTTTTTCATTCAACTTCACTCCAATTTTTTTTGCTAGTTCTGACTTTGGAATCAAACCGACAGCTATAAACAGCCCATCGACTTTTAACTTTTTAGTCTCATCAGTTTCAACAACCTTTCCATTCCCCTCTCTCGTTTTTTTCAAAACTAAATATTCTACTTTATCATTTCCTTTTATCTCCTTAATAACATAAGGAGTTTTTATTTCAATATTCTCAATTTTCTTAACTCTTTCCACTTCTATCGGATCAGCCCTAAACCAGTTTCTTCTATGAATCAAATACACTTTTTTAGCATGCTTTGCCAGAATTTGTGCCTCAGTGAAAGAAGCATTTCCCCCGCCAACTATCGCAACTTCTTTTCCTTTAAACAATGGGGCATCACATATTGCACAATAACTTACTCCTTTTCCAGTTAATTCTTTCTCACCAGGCACTCCCAACTTTCTATGTTTTTCTCCCGTAGCCAAAATTATAGCCTTTGCTTTGATTTCGTTTTTTGTCGTAATGATTTTGAAGAATTTATTTTCTTTTTTGATGTCAATCACTTCATCCAAATACGTTTCAATTCCGTACTTTTTAGCATGTTCCAAAAACTTTTTACCCAATTCAGAACCTTTAACATCTGGAATTCCTGGATAGTTATCAACAACTTCCGCATCGTTTATTAGTCCACCAAAGTCATTAGCAATAATCAGCGTTTTAATTCTGAACCTACCCGCGTATAAACCTGCTGTACAGCCAGCGGGTCCACCTCCAATTATGACTAAATCATACTCATTTTCTGGTTTCTTTTCTCCTGTAATCAAGAATTTCATGTTAATTATTTTGAGTTGCTTTTAATATAAAATCTAAGAAAACATTCTCTGGAACAGCACCTTCAAATTCTACTTTGTCATTTATAACAACCTTCGGTACAGCCATTACATTGTGCTTAGTAGCTAACTCTCTATATTCCAGTGCTTCTACCATTTCAGATTTTATTTTAGGATTTACAAATGCAAACATATGCGCCGTATGAACAGCTTGTGGACAATAAGGGCAAGTCGGCGTTACGAAAACTTTTATGTTTATATTTTTGTTTATTTTTGCTATTTTTTTAGCTGTGGCTAAATCTAAATGAACCTCATTTCTAGATACATGAATTATATCTTCTAAAAAAGCTGAAAATTCATATCCAGAAGGTATTCCTAAAAATCTGATGTTTGGCTTATTCTTGAAAAGGATTACAGGTGCGGAGTTTACATTGTATTTACTTCCGTCCTTTTCATAGTCTAAAATGCTATATTCTATTCTGTTGTCTATTTCGCTTAATTCTTTTAAGAGTTGCTCAATTTGATCACATAACTCGCATTCTGGAGTGTCTCCTTTGAAGAATAGTATCTTGACTTTGTCTTTCATTCTTTCTTCTAAAATTTTTTTGATCTCAGCTCTATTGTTGTCGTCTAGCAACGGAATTATATCACCGTTAAACCATAAGTTTAGATTAGCTCTATTTAAAGGTTTTGTTATTGGTTCTGTTGAAAGTTGGATGTTGCGTTTAGGATGGTAAAAAATCTTTTAAATTCTATAGAATGGGATCTCCTCATCTCCTCACAACTCTTACAAATTTACTTACGCTTTTAACAACCTCTTTCAGTATTTCTTCATCCATGGG
>CAYWME010000005.1:0-15378 GCA_964459585.1 uncultured archaeon
TTTTTCTTTTATATTGCAAAATTATTTCTTATATGTCGGTGTAGCGTCCTTAATCCCGGACATTGATTTTTTGTTAGGTTTTATGGGTATTAAACATAGAGAAAGTGTTTTTCACTCAATCTTCTTTTTATTTTTCATTTCATTGGTTTCCAATTTTTTTACAAAAGACAAAAAGAAAACATATGCGATATTTATTGGTTGGTATTCTCATTTGTTTTTAGATATGCTAACATATCAGCCTATCAAAATTTTCTATCCTCTTGACTTTTTATTTTCTTTAAAATTTGATTCGACTTATTCATCTTCTATCAACATTTTAGTAATTTTCATATCTTTATTGTTCATCTATAGAAACTCAGTATGGGTAAGAAAAACCAAGTCCAAAAGAATATAGGTCTAACATATCATAATTATCAAAATTTATATATTGAACCATTGTCGCTCTTTTGAAGAAAACTTTTGAGTAAAATTCTTTATTCGATGCGTAGATGATAGAAGACAATAAGAGCAGTTTTTCATCATCGTTCATATTTTCTACACCATTTCTAGATATATTTGCTATCCAAACGGCTTTCGAAAGAGAAGTATTAACGACTAAAGAAGGTATTTCTGTATTATCTGTGTATTTTCCAGCGCTTAAAAGAAGTCTTTGTGATTGAGGAGAGAACAAAGCGATTTTACTAAATCCTTTATTCAAATCCTTGAAGAAATAGTCTTCCTTAAAACTAACAAAAATGCTAGAGTTCACGATGTAACTAAGGGAAAAATTGTAAATAGATATGTTAAAGTAATCCCTAACTTTGACTGATATGTCTGCTAATTCATTGTTATCAGAATCAAAATACACATGTGTATTGTTACATATCCAGAACTTGTAATAGGTTTCTCTAAACTTAAAGTAACCTTCCCATAAATTCTGAGAAATACAAATAGGAACACTGGGCTCTGTAGGTACAGAGTCGGTTGATGTAGGAGCATCAACTCTCATGGGGAAATGATAAAATATTTTAAAAAGTTGATATTTTTGTTCATTTGTAGAAGAAGGTTCTATAAAATAATTGTCTTGTAAACTAGATATACTACAAGAAGGACAAACATCAATTCCAAAAATTCTCTTATGTCCATCGTCAATAGTTGCTAGGTTGAGATCGGAAACTTCTATTACTCCTCTTCCAGTTTTCATATATCTTTCTATAATGTTATAGTATGGACTTAAATCTCTGTATCCCCAAATTAACAGAAGGTCTGATGGCATGTTAATTGATTTTTCTAAGTTTGTTGGTATGAAGTTTATGTGAACAATTCTATCATTGAAAAAAGACCTATAGAAAAACTTTGTCAAGTTCTGAATTTGTGTCTTTGTGCAATTGCAAGCTACGACTATCTCAGTTTTTGGAGCACCTCTTGTTTCATAAGAGAATAAAACTTTTGAATCATTAACAATTTCTTTAATTGTGTTTGATAGCTCTGTTTTATTGAATGATAATCTATAAAGTTTTCCCGATCTATCTATAGAAAGTATACTATCTCTTCCTAGCAATACCAACTTTGCGTCTTCCCACGAATTTATATATTTAATCGTTGGAAAGAGCATGTTAAAAGAAACCCAAATTATTAAAACCGCCGCAATCATTTCTATAAAACTTATTTCTCCTTTCATTCTAACACCTCAACAATTAGAGTGAAAAACCCATCTTTACTGTATCCTATTCTTTTTATAGTTTCTTTCATCTTATATGGTTTAAACGAAGGCATAGTACAATTTATAAGTTGCGTTCCGTTTGAGAATATGAGAGAAATAGAAAAATCAAATTCTTTTGAAACCCCCAGCTTATTTTTAATATTTTGATAGTCAGATGAGCATTCTTGATTAAATTTAATAGCCTTGTTTATTTTTATGAAATTAGTTTTGTTTGAGTTTTGATCATTTAATCCAAATCTAATTACATTTATTGGGTCATTCTCCCAGTCTATTGGATATCCAGGATCATTCAAGAGAATTTCAGATATTTGAAAGGCCTTTGAATTTAAGATTTGAAACCTATGTTCGTTAAGATATCTTGGTGTTGCTATAATAACTTGAAGGAAAAAATAAGAACAAATGATTATGAACAAAGCTAAAGTGAAATACTGCTCAAAATATTGGCCTTTCATGTTTTCACAACAACCCAATTCTAACAACTATACTGAATGCAGCAAATACAAGACAAACCATTATAATGCTATGTTTTATTCCAGCAGATACCGATCCTTCACTTATTTGACCAGCGACCAACCCCGCGAAAATCGATTGTAAAATCACCATAAAGAAAAACAATGCAACATAATATGCTTTTGGTGAATATTCGTCGATGAAGAAAATTGCACTCGAGATAGTTCTATAGAAACTACATATATCACAACTTATTCCTACACAAGTACCACAAGGATCAGTAAGACCTTCTGTTCCTGTGCCCAAGGATGTCTGAACAACTGGAAATAAAAACTTACCTATTGCTATTGAAATTCCAACAAAAATTAATGATATAGCATACAGAATAATGACATATTGGTTAAGAATGCTTTTTCTCTCTTTTTCTGATTCCTCTATCATACTCAAACTATCAGCAATCGAGTTCAATGCAGAAGCCACATCGCCTCCTGATTTGTAAGTTTCTATTATAATCTCAACAGACAGCCTTATTCTATTCGAATTTACAGATTCTTGAAAATATCTTAGGGCTTTTTCTATTGGAACACCCCAACTAACTTGGTGTGATAATTTTTTGACATATTGAGTAAGTTTTCCATATTTAGCTCTACTTGCAACTCTTATAGAATTTTGTAAAGACATACCAGAACTCAAAGAATCATAAAGGTTTCTAAGGAATTCGGGAAACATCAATTCCATTTCTTTAATATCTCTGTATTTTTTGTATTTCAAAATTAGGAACGAACCGATTGTAAGCAAACCAGAAATCATCACAGCATTTCCTATAATTCCTATATCTCTTGTTAAAAATGCTAAGAACAGAATTACAACTGAGACTAACGTAATTCCTATCAATATTTTCTTTTCTGACGATATCGTTTTCTTTTCTTTTTTCATACTTCGCCTCCTGGAGCCGCTTTCTTAACCATTAACATAAAAATCATTGAGATGGCAGGAATTAATGCAAAAATTAAAAGAAACTGGAGAAGAATTACATCCTGGCCGACGCCTGAGATTGATGTAAAAATTGCTGTAAGGATTATGAAAAATATAGAACCTATTACGATTGCCGTCAAATATACCTCAATATATATAGAAAGTGTGTGTGCGAACTCATATAATCTTCTTCTATAATCTTCCATCAATTCTCTTGATTTTTGTTCTAAATATTTCACTATATCGGTCCCCGCTCTAAAATTTGATAAGATTCCCCAAAGAACTTCTGTCATTTTTTTTGATGGGCATCTTTCAGTTGCTCTTTCTAGCGATGTAGCTACATCTAAACCGAAAAAGAAAATATCTCTTGAAAGCAAACTAATTTCTTTCCAAAATTCTTTGTATATCTTAAATTGTGACAGAATTTTAATCGCTTCATGTAAAGGTATTTTTGATTTAAGAATTGTTGTAAAGTGAATTATCGCAAATGGCAAAACATCATCTATATTGCTCGCTCTTTGTTTTGCGACAAGTTTCGGATACTGAGAAAAAAGATAAAGAAATAACATAGCTATTGCTCCTGAGGTCGTGAAAGAAAAAACAAATGAAAACAAAAAATCCTCAAATAATATTCCATAAATAAAAGAAAAAATTGGCATTTCTGCTACAAAAACTATTAATGTAGTGAAAATAGCCAACGATATGTATTCTTCCACGGAATACTTTAGATTTGCCTTTTTTAGATCTTTCTTTATATCGGGGAAAAAATCCACTATGTTTTTTACATATGGTCCAAACATTCTAAAAGCATACCTCACAAGAGAACTCATTCGTAATCACTTTTGATCATAGCCAGCAATTTATTCGGATAATTATAATAAGTCTTAATTATCTTGTAGACGTCTTCAAAATCCACGATTTTTTTATCTTTCATCCACTCCAAAACGATTTGTCTTCTTCTTATTTCTTCAACAAGATTTTCAATAGGGATTCCAGTTAGTTTAGATATTCTTGGAATCAAGTAAGTTTGTTTACTTGGTTTTAAAATATCTTCAGAAGGGTCCCACTTAAATACAATATTCGAGTTTGGTTTGTTCTTTTCTAGATTGAAATCAAGTATTTCCATAATTTCTGTAACTCTTCTAACTGTTTTGTCACCTCTTCTCACTTGCTGTATAAAAACAACCAGATCTAAGTCACTTATCAAAGAAGGTGGTAGAGAGATTGGAGGAGTTATCAACCTGTCTATTAATTTATCAACGTTTTCGGCGTGGATTGTTGCAAGACTTGGATGACCAGTTGCAATTTGCTGGAAAAGTATGTAAGCCTCTTTGCCTCTTACCTCCCCCAGCACAATGTAATCTGGTCTCTGTCTCAAACTTTCTTTAAGCAATTTAAACAAATCGACACTTTTTTCGTTTTCAGCAATAGGAGTTCTTGCCACAGAAGGTAGCCAATGTGGATGCGGAAGTCTTAGCTCTGCTGTATCTTCTATACTAACTATCTTTTTATTGGGTCGTATGAACAGAGAAAGTACATTCAATAGAGTTGTTTTTCCACTAGCAGTTCCACCTGATATCAATACACTCCTCCCATAGTCTATCGCAAGCCAA
The DNA here is from genome assembly GCA_964459585.1 of uncultured archaeon. GTDB lineage: Archaea > Aenigmatarchaeota > Aenigmatarchaeia > CG10238-14 > EX4484-224 > EX4484-224. The sequence goes on from CAYWME010000005.1 coordinate 4,741, forward strand.
AGATATGCCAAACTCAAACTACTCAAAGTATTATACATGATCAACAGTGTTGGAGTCAGTGGTTTTTCCGAAAACTTTCTTATGGTAAAATTACTACCTCTTCTGGCTATATCTGTTCCTAAAGTTGCTTGTAATCTAGATCCATCTGGTAGCGTGCCATCAACCAACGGTTCTGCGACTGAAATAGACTTGCCAGTTAATTGAACTAACTTTATTATGAAATTATCTAATTCTTCGCTGCTTTCGAATAATATATTAGTTGGGACAGACCCTATTTCTGGATCTCTATGAAAAACGTAGAGTGGTATGTTTACGCCATCACAACTTATGTCTTCTATATTCGGATCTATCATCAATGGATTGATTTTTCCGTAGCCAAGAAAATCTCTCTCTATGTAATAGTTTAGTATCTGCATTTCGGTTTGAGAAAGTGTAAGCTCAAAATATTTAACAATTTCTTGTATTTTTTCTTTTAAATATTTTTTTGCTTCTAGTTTTTTTACCTTTGCTAGATCTATATCAAGTTTTTGTTCTAAAAGTTCTTTTATTTTATCGATCATTTTTTCTAGTTTATCAGTTAAAGGAGGTTCTTTAACCTCGTAGAAATACCCCCCCAAATCTTTTCTCCACCTAATCTTAACATATGAAAAAATAGGTTCGTTTTTTGTTGGATTTTTTGGCACCAACGGATATGCTATTTCTTTTCTAATTGTTTCAATTCTTTTCAATTTTTTAATAGATATTGTTTCGGGAAGCTTACTCGCAAAATCAATTGGTTTAATAACGTTTTCTTCCTCTTTTTTTACTTCTTTTTCGATTGTTTTACCATGAAGCTCTTTATACCTATTCACCATTTGTCTAAACACTCTTCTTAACAGAACCATACTAATTAAAATTTGTTTCTCGAGTTAAAAATTATGTTACTTCGGACAAAAATAGCTTGTTTAATCTTTTATCGTAAACTAGTTGCCCATGTTTAATGGCCGAAGGAAAGAAACCAACCAACTCGTTAATTGTATAATTTAAGTTGTTAATAGATGTTTTATACTCATTAAAGTCGGGTGTGCTAATAACCTTTAGTCCGTCTTTAGATAATTCGGTTTCAAAAAAATATTCGGTAGTGGTATTTCTCAAATTAAATCTGTATCTAATAAAATCGTGTTTATTACTAGCTATCGTTTCTATTGTGGCTATAGAGCTTATATACTCAGCAATGTTCTCTCTGTTTAATTGAACTATATTTTTTTTTGTTCTTTCAAAATAAAACGAAAAAAGATTACTTAATCCCAGAAAAATTGAAAATCCTACAGTAAAAAAGAGAACGAACTGCATTATAAGGGATTGTCCTTTCATAATAAAATTACGTCAACATTTGTTTTAACCATTTTTTGTGTCTTTTCTACGCTATCATATTCTATCTTCAAAGATTTTCCTGTCGCGCTTTCTAAACCACCAACATTTAACTTAATTAGGTAATTTTCTCCTGTGTCTATATCAGTTAAATTAATAAACCAAACTTTGAAAGTTACTTCAAAGCCATCATGAGCTGGTTTGGCCTTTCCGCAGACACTAAACGGTTCATCGCTTCCTAAATACCCAGTTGTTGATGGGCAAGAGGATTTGGGAATTAAAGATATCCATTCGTTGGTAGGCTTAAACCCAGTTACTTTACTGAAAAATGTGAAAGTTATTGAATTTTCTTCTTTGTCTATTATCCAAATCCCTTCAAAATCGGAACTGAATATAGAATCAGAGCCAGTTCTTGCCGTATAGATAATTTTTCTTTCCAAAGAATTTGGATTGGCTGGATCAAAAAAAGAATATATTCTTTCAAATTTTGTAGTGTCTTGCCTCTTCTGTATCAGAGGCAAACTCCAAGTGTAAGCAGCTCCCAATAGACCTATTGAGATAACAACTATCAAAACAAGAGAAACTATATCCGATTGTCCTTTCATTAATTAGAGAGTTGGTTTTTTTTCTATTAAAGGTTTAGTTGTTCTTGTAGGCGCTAAAGCTTTAAGAGTTTTGTTTAACTTCTCTATAGAATCTAATAACAATTGATTTACATCTTCTATTCTTTTGTTGATTCTTACCAATTCATCAATTCTCTTTTCAATTGGAACAGTCTGAATTTCCTGCTCAGAAGCGGTTTTTATTAGGCTCAAAAGTTCATCAAGCCTTTCTACCAATTCTTCAATTTTAGAAGGCAACCTAGAAATTTCAATTCTTAGTGCATCGTTAGCTTTGACCAACTCAGAGACTATCTCTTGATTAATTCGAATGATGCTAACGATTTCCCTATAAACTTCTTTATATTCGTTTTTCGTAAGTTCTTCAAGTTCTTTAACTCTTCTTTTCAACTCACTGATAACATAGCTATTAGATTTTCTTTCTTTTGAAGAAGTTTTCATAATATTTTATTCTGTTTATTAAAATAAAAAACCAAACTGTGAAAAAATAAAAAAAGAAAAGGCCATCGTTTAGTATTCTTCAGAACCAGGTGTTTTTGGTGTTGGTGTCTCTTCTATTCTTCTGGCCGATATGACGTCATCGATTCTTAATATCATCTCTGCGGCTTCTGCAGCACTTTTAATTGCCTGTACCTTTACTTTCAATGGTTCTACTACACCCATTTCTAGAGCGTCCTCTACTTTTCCTTCGAATAAATTGATCCCGTATGAAGTTTTTCCTTTTTCGTGTGCTGACCTTAATTGTGCTAAGATTTCTATCGAATCAAGGCCAGCATTCTCAGCAAGTGTTCTAGGAATAACTTCTAGAGCATCTGCAAATGCAAGTATAGCCAATTGTTCCTTTCCAGAAAATCTCTCAGCAAAATTCCTCAACCTTCTGGATATTTCTTCTTCTGGAGCACCGGCTCCTGGTAAAACTTTTCCGTATTCTAAAGCTGATATGACAGCTCCAATAGCATCTTCTACTGCCCTATCGGCTTCTTCAACAACATGCTCAGTACTTCCTCTTACCAAAATTGTCACAGCTTTTGGATTTTTACATCCTTCAATGAATACCATTGCTTCTCCTGCTAGCTTTCTCTCTTCAACTAATTTTGCATCGCCCAAATCGTCGCTCTTTAAATCTTCCAAGTTTGTTACTATTCTGCCGCCTGTTGCTTTTGCAAGTGCTTCCATGTCCGACTTCTTAACTCTTCTTACCGCCAATATACCTTTCTTAGCTAAATAATGTTGTGCTAAATCATCAATTCCTTTCTGACACATAACTACGTTAGCTCCTGTAGCAGCAATTTTTTCTACCATATCTTTTAGCATTTTCTGTTCTTGTTCTATGAAAGCCTGTAATTGTTCTGGTGAGGTGATTCTTATTTGTGCATCTGTTTCTGTTTCTTTAACTTCCAAAGAAGTGTCAAGCAAAGCTATTTTAGCATTTTTGATTTTTTTTGGCATGCCAGGATGTACAACCTCTTTATCGATAACCACACCTCTTATGAGTTTCGTCTCTTCTGCGCTTGCTCCATGCTTTTTAACTCTCTTTATGTTGTCTTTATCAATTTTTATTCTTCCATTTTCTTTTTCTGCGACAGTTTTTATAGCATCCACAATAAGTCCTGCAATTTTCGTAGAAGCTCTTTCGACTGATTTTCCTGACATAGCTGTAAGTGCAATTTTTTCTAACATTTCTTTATCATCAAGCGTAATAGGTATAGAAATTTCTTCCAATATTTTTAATGCTTCTTCCTTCGCTTTATGGAAGCCTTTTGTTATAACCGTGGCGTGTATGTTTTGTTCTAATAGGTTTTCTGCATTTTTAAGCAGCTCACCTGCAATTACGACACTCGTAGTTGTACCATCACCAACCTCCTCGTTCTGTGTTTTCGCTACTTCTACCATCATTTTTGCTGCTGGATGTTCAACTTCCATTTCCTCTAGAATCGTCACACCATCATTGGTTATTGTTATATCTCCAATCGAATCCACTAGCATTTTGTCCATGCCTTTTGGTCCTAGAGTTGTTCTTACTGCATCGGCAACTGCTTTTGCCGCGGCGATGTTATTTCTCTGAGCATCTCTACCCATTTGTCTTAAGGTCCCTTCTGGTAATATCAAAACCGGCTGACCTCCTAACTGACCTATCATAGCTTTTGTCATTATATCACCTTAAGAGAGATATCTTTTTTATCATTTAAAAGTTTTAGAATAACTGATATATTTTTAATAATCGATAGTTTATTTAACTTTTTCGGTTGGAGAATGAGAATATCCAGAAGAAAGCCTAAATGGCAGATAAAAATCGCCAAAGAAAGAATGAGAATTCTCTTTTCTCTTGCTATAAAAGAAATTAAAAAGGGCAATGAAAGAAGAGCCAAGAGATACATTCAGTTAATGAGAAGAATTGGTTTGAGATATAATGTCAGAATACCAAAAACAGTCAAGAGAAAATTTTGTAAAAACTGTAACATACCTTTAGTTCCAGGAAAAACCGCTCAAATAAGGTTAGACAGTAAAAGAAAAGTGAAAATAGTTAAATGTATGATTTGCCAAAAAATTTATAGATACCAATACAAGGTCAAAAAATGAGAAAACTTATTTTCATGATTATAGTTTTTGTAGCTGCTTTCTCACTTTTCTTTATATTTGATAGCATAAATAAACTTGCAGAAAATTGTAAAAGAGAGATAGCACCTTCAGAGATATGTAAGAATTTTTCTGGCTTAACTATGAATATGGTAATACTTTTATTATTTATCAGCGGTTTTATTTTTATAATTGGAGTATCCGCATATATAATGTTATTGGGATAAAAATAAGGCATAGAACATGATAACTCCTAAAGATGTTAAAGCAGACAAGTTTATTGAAATATTGAAAGAAGAGTTGAAAAAATTTAATGATATTTCTCCACCTCCATGGGTCAAATTTGTGAAAAGCGGTGTGCATAGGGAAAGACCGCCTGAACAAGAAGACTTTTGGTTTATAAGATCCGCTTCTATATTAAGGAGAATATATTTAGACGGTCCTGTTGGTGTAGAAAGATTGAGAACTTATTATGGGGGAAGGAAGAGAAGGGGAAGAAAACCGGCGAGATTTAGGAAGGCATCTGGTGCTATCATAAGGAAGATATTACAACAATTGGAAAGTTCTGGGTTAATTCAAAAATTAGACAAAAGAGGAAGAGTTTTAACCCCAAAAGGAAGAAGTTTATTAGATAGAATCGCAAAAGAGGTAAGTAAAAATGTATGAAGAAAATCAAGATGTGGAACTGAGAGCCAGGGTATTAAGAACAATTCTAACTAGCAAAGCAAGAGAAAGGTTGTCTAATATAAGAATAGTTAAACCTATGTTAGCTGAACAAATAGAAAATTATTTAATTCAACTATATCAATTAAATCGAATAACTCACACTATAGATGAAAACGAAATAATCAAAATATTAGAAGGATTGAATAAAAAAAGAGATTTTAGAATAAGGAGGAAGTGAACATGGCAAAAACAAAAAAAGTTGGAAGTGCTGGAAGATTTGGAGTAAGATACGGAAAAAAAGTAAGGAAAATTGTTGCAGAAATAGAAAAAGTTCAAAGGACAAGACATGTTTGTCCCAAATGTGGAATGAAATATGTGAAGAGATTAGCTTCTGGTATATGGTTCTGCAGTAAGTGTGGATCTAAATTCGCCGGTGGAGCATATTATCCATATGCTGAAGCAAAGAAATGAGGTGATAAAATGTATAAATGTTTAGAATGTGGTAAAACTGTTCCAACACTCGAAGAAAAAATAAGATGCCCATATTGTGGCGGAAGAATATTTGTTAAAGAAAGACCAAAAGTTTTGAAAAAAGTGAAAGCACCTTAACCTTTTAGTGTATCGTATATAATAGCTAGTTCAGGGCCTGTCGTCTTAGAACCAACCAATATACCTTTATCATTTGCTATAATTCCAGAAGCTACAAATGGTGACCCAAAATTAACAGTAGAAGTTTCCACGTCAACTTTAAGTATTTCTTCTATTTTTTTTAACTCATCATCATTTGTGTCTCTATGAACAACGCACCCATTATTATTAGCTACACCAACCGACCCAACAATTTTGAAGCCATATATATCCATCCTAATGGTTTCCACATTCAAACAATCCTCAATTTTTTTGGCTTCTCTCTTTGTGAAATTTCTACTTATTATACAACCTTTATCGTTTGCCAAGATAAGATTGTTTAATGCCGTATACTTTGTTTTTAAAATAAGAAAATTCATTGAAAATTGTTTGGCAATTTCTTTTAATCTACTTATTTCCTCATCAAGAAGAATATCAGGAGCAATAAGTCCATTCGAATTCATGGAAAGAAACAACCCAACTAAACTGGTGTTATTGGCTTTCAATCTAAAACATTTTACTTTAAGCGTTTTTTCAACTTCTCTTTTGTTTATCTTATCACCAATTATGGATATTTCATTATTTGCAATTGCATAAAAACCTATGTTGGGATCACCAAGAAAGTCCAATTTTTCTATATTTTTCATTTTATTCTACCAGAACAGCTCTATACTTATCATCTTCTTTTATAAGTTTTATTTTTAGTTTTGTTTGAGGCTTTTTACTTCTATTCCAAATCTTTTTATGAATTAGACCATCAATTTTTACTTCTTTTCCTTTTGTATTTCTCAATAAGATTTTTCTCAATAAAGTAATAGCCATTTTACTTCTTTTCCATCTCGGTTTCTTATAAACTTTTCTTCTCAGGTTTACCGTGATAATTTTTTCTTCTGCCATATAGTTTTTTTTAGTCTAGCAAAATTTATAAAACATTTTATTTAAAAAAAACAAAAGTTATTTAAGGATAATCATGAAAGGAATAAGCCCGTTAATTGCCTCTGTCTTACTAATAGCATTCACAGTAGCAGTTGGCGGAATAATCTCGCTTTGGCTTACTAGCTATTCAAAGACAATGACTTCTGGAGCAGAACAATCTTCAAAAGGTGCAGCAGAATGTGCAGGCGCTTACTTTGATATACTCTCAGTTGATATAACAAACAAGAACTTGGTTGTTAGAAATGCTGGATCAACTAATGCTAATGTAACTTCAGTTAGCGACGATAAAGCAAATGTCCATACTTTTAATCCACCAATTGAGTTAACTGGAGGAGAAACTCAAAATCTAACTTCGATAACCGAACTAGACCCTTCAGCAACAAAAGTTGTTGACACAGGACTGTGTATACCAACTGTAGGAAACCCTGTCTCTATTACAGGAGAATGTACGCAAGGACAAAGCTGTTGGTCTTAAATTTTTCTATTTTATTTTCTTAGATAAATATCCAAAATTAAGATATATTACAAAAAACATATTTTTTTTTGATAAGAATGAAGGGAATTAATCCTCTGATCGCCTCTGTCTTACTAATAGCATTCACAGTAGCAGTTGGCGGAATAATATCGTTGTGGTTAACGTCCTTCTCTAAAGTCATGACTTCAAAAGCAGAAAGTACATCAATAGCTTCTTCGGAATGTGCAGGCGCTTACTTTGATATAATAACAGTTAACGATGATAATGTTGCAACAAATGGACTATTAATAGCTGTGAGAAATTCGGGAGCGCCAAATTCAACAATTTCTTCTATAGCTGATGATGTTGGTGATGTTAACAGTTCTGTTGGAATCTCACTGTCTTTAGGTGAAGCAAAAAAAGTTTTATTAAACGGTTCTTCCGTAGCTTCTGCATCTAAAGTCTTTATAACTGGGTTGTGTATATCTTCAGGAGGACAAACTCAACCTATAACTGGGTCTTGCATAAAAGGAGAAAGTTGTTGGCCAACTTAAATTCTGACTCTAGTTCTTCTCCATCTCTTAATTCCTCTTACTTGTATTCTTCTAGTTCTGGCTCTTTTTATTCCAAATTTTTTTATATCAGCCCATCTAGGAGCATTTCTTATCTTTTGTATAGTGGCTAACTTAAGTTTTTTGGTTATGTGCTTTATTCCCATCCTAACAACCTCCTCAATTCTTTTGTTTTCTCAATTGAAATATCTATCATTTTCTCGATTTCACTTTCATCTAACTCACATCCCCCTTGTTTTTGAATCGCACAAATTTTTCCATCCTCTCTTATACCAAAAACAATTTTGCCATCTAGCACTTGTTCCTCTAAGTAATCAGGATCCACTATAAATTTGTTTTCAAACTTTCCGACGGTTGCTGATAAAGCTGTATGATTTAATGGCAACTCAGATATGTATTCTCCTCTTACTATATTTTCATCTTCTAACTTTAGGATCTTTGAGTTTTTTAATGCCAGCATGCTTGCAATAACGGCAGCATCAATTAAATTCCCATCGTTATTAACTATTTCCAAATCTATGAATACCATCCAAACTTTTTTACCTTTTTCTATCACAAGCTTCTTCATGTCTATAACTTTACCTTCTCTTATTATCCTATCTACAACTCTCGCCAGTTCAATTGCGTCTTCACCAGGTGGTCCTGGCTCAAAAGACGGATGAGCTATTGGAGAAAACTCAGCATTTACAATCAAAATTCCCTCGTTTGGTGTGTCTGGAAAAGGCTCACCTACACTTAGTTTCACACCCGCTATTACTTGTGTGTTTCCAAGTTTTACTAAAGCCGAACCCTCTGCTTTGCTTATCATCCCAGTTTCAAATTCTATTTTTCTGAATTCGTTTAACTTTCTTTTATCTCGTCTTTTTTCTTGTGCGAACAATCTTTTTATGTATTCTTCCATCATTCTACCTCAACCTCTTTATACTTACTCTTAATTGCTTCTTTTTGTTTTTGATATATTTTCTTACAAGCTTCTTTACCCATTTGAATCGCTTCTTTCAATTCTTCTTTTGTAAGCAGGCCATCCATCTGTAAAAGAGTTATTTTGTTCCTTTCAGGCATCATAGCAAAAGACAAATCTGCTTCACAATTGTTATCCTCAATTCCATTTATATCTAGAACTAAAGTTCCATCAATCTTACCTATTGAACATGCTGTCACAAGGTCTTTCATCGGCACGCCTGCACATGCTAAAGCCAGGGAAGCAGCATTTATGGAAGTTACCCTAGTAGAACCATCTGCTTGTAGTATATCAATGAACACATCTATTCCGACCCTCGGGAATTCTTCTAAAAATATTGCTGGTTCTAAGGCAGTTCTAATTATTTTAGACAACTCTATGCTTCTTCTATCCGTTCCAGGGGATTTCCTTTCATCTGTGCTAAAAGGAAGCATCATATATCTAACTCTTAAAATACCTCTTTCTGGGTTTTGCAAAAATTTCGGATAAATTTCTCTCGGACCATACACAGAGACTATTGCTGTTGTTTTTCCAAAACTCACCATGGAAGACCCATTGGCGTTTTGAACTACTCCAACTTTCATTCTAATCTTTCTTAGCTCTTTTGGAAGTCTACCATCTAGTCTTTTCCCGTCTACTATCAACGGTTCATCTGTTTTCACTCTTTTCCCTCCAGGAATTTTGAAATTTTTTCAGTAAGCCCATACTTATGAGACTCTTCTTCGATCATAAGAATCGCCTCTATTGCCTTTTCCACATCACCGCCTTTTATCCAAATAAGCCCGTTTTGTCCAACAAGTATCTGACTTTTAGTCTTACTTTTTATAAGGTTAATCATACTCCCACCCTTACCTATAACTCTCGCGACCTTTGTTGGCGTGATCTTTATGACAGTTCCTCCATGAAGCTTTCTTGAACCCAACCTTTTCATACTGACTTGAACTATTTTGTTCTTAGTGACTTTCGATATTCTAGCAAATATAACATCCCCTATATCATAATATCTGCTAATATCAACCTTGTATATGTCAACGAATTCTGTTACTGCTTCAGCTAGAGGTAAAAAGGCCCTATAAGGAGAATTTATATCGACAAACCAACCAGAAACCTCAACTTCTTCAACAATTCCTATGACCCTATCATTGACTTTTGGCATATAAACTCCAGCTAGAGGAATTACATTTATTTCTGTGTCACTAACCTTTGGTATTCCTAAAACTTTAGAGTAAACTTTACCACTTTCTTCGTACACGTTGTTTGAGAGCTTCCTTCCCTTTCTCTCATCGACAAATTCTCCCGGAAGCACAACTGGTCTAGTTTCAGCCATTAAACACCCTCCCTTTTAATGATTTTTGATTCAAAGTTTCCATGTGTTAAATTCGAGATTTTATTTATAAATTCATCATGTACACCAGCCAATAGACTTATCGTTACCTGCAACGACCCGTCGTCTAACCACTTTTCTTCCATTATATCTCCACTGTTTTTTATGATGTTGTAAGACCTTCCAGCAAACGAGGGCGGTATTTTAACTTGAAGTACTATTTTTTGGAACTTAATTGGAATTATATTTCTGATTTGTTTAACTACGTTATCAATTTGCAAAGAAGCATCTATAAAAGGGTCCACTCTAACACCGGCATCTTCCATCGCTTTCAGGATTCTTTGAGGAGGATGAGGAGTGTTGGTTTGCGGATTTATACCCCTCTTTGAAATAATAGTAGCTATTTGCATCTTCTTTTCTTCTATCATTTTTCTTCTCTGTTCGGTTGTAAGCTGAATTTCACCTTTTTTAATTATCCTTTCTGCTATCTGATATACATCGGTTGTTCCAAATGCTTTTTGAAGTTCATCTTTAGGGGCCAACTCAGAAGT
>CAYWME010000006.1:0-14417 GCA_964459585.1 uncultured archaeon
TATAGATCCATCAGCCTCTTTCACACAAGGAGAACCAATCTTAAATTCACCTAGCTTTATCTTCAAGTTTCCTAGCTCAGGAACTTCTGGTTTTATCGTTCCTATATCCCTTAAAATCTTTGGAATCCTTCGGGTGATGAAATCGTTATAGGAATCTATCTGATACCTAACAAATCCTTTTCTTCTTGCAAACTCGTTGAGTAAAACAACAAATTGTTCGTTAATCATTCTTTTTTCACCACAACTCTATAATAAACTGTCTTTCCAGCCGTAGGACTTTTTCTTATTATTCTTAACACGTCGCCAGGTTTTGCTCCTATAGCTTTCACTACAGGATCAGTAGACAAGATCCTTGGTAGATGCTTTAATTCGATTCTATATTTTTTAAGCAATTCTTCTTTCTCTTTCTCACTCAAAATTTCATGCTTCGGTACAAGTCTGTGCTCTAATATATTCTTCAATCCCTCACCCTCGGCTGAACGCCCCGAGCGGGATTCGAACCCGCGTCTCAAGCGTGACAGGCTTGCATCCTAGGCCACTAGACGATCGGGGCACAGGTGATATAGAGTTAAGAGTTTAGAGTTTATAAATTTTACCCTCTTTTGATGGTTACTAATAATATTTTGGAAGCAGGAATAAAAAACCTTTTGTCTTAAATTGGTTGGCGGCGTGCTGGAGTTCCCCTGGCTCTGCAGCCAGAGTACAACCCAGTACGCTGGAGGGCTTAACTTCCGTGTTCGGAATGGGAACGGGTGTACCCCCTCCGCTTTGGCCGCCAACCAATTATATTTTCGAACCACCACCTATTTAAAACTATGATTTCTCGAATTAAACTAAAAATTTAAATTTTTCTCATATGATTAAATAAAAATAGAATGGTAAAAATAACAGAAATTCCTGAATCGTTAAGAGAATGGGAGAGAATAGCAGCACATTCTCATATTCAGGGATTGGGTCTAGATGGAATAAAAGCGAAAAAAATTTCTCAAGGAATGGTAGGACAAACAGAAGCAAGAGAAGCAGCTGGATTGGTAGTCAGACTAGTTAAACAAGGAAAGTTTGCCGGTAGAGCTGTTCTAATTGTTGGACCACCAGGAACTGGAAAAACAGCAATAGCTATGGCGATAGCAAAAGAATTAGGAAAAGACGTACCATTTGTTCATTTATCTGCGAGTGAAATTTTTTCTTCTGAAATGAAAAAAACCGAATTTTTAACTCAAGCATTACGAAAGGCTATAGGCGCTAGGATTCATGAAATGAGAAAAATTTATGAAGGCGTTGTAAAAGAACTTTCGATTGAAAAATCTCAACATCCCTACAATCCATATCAACAAATTCCTGTTGGCGCTACGATTAAAATAGCAACTAAGGACGAGAGCAAAAAATTATCTATGGATCAAACGTTTGCAATTCAATTAATTCAACAGGGAATAGAAACTGGCGATGTTATTCAAATAGATGTTGATGGTGGAAGAATTGTAAAAATAGGTAAAAGCAAAGAGTCAGCAAAAGAAAAAAAGTTAGATCTTTCAACTACAAAACTTGTAGACATACCGACTGGAAAGGTTTTGAAAGAAAAAGAATTTGTATATCCAGTTACTTTACATTCATTGGATATGGCTTTAGCGAGAAGGAGCGATTCTGATATTTTTAGTTTGTTTTTTGGTGGCAGAGAATCGAAAGAAATAGATTCTGAAATAAGGAGAGAAGTTGACGAATACGTAAAAAGTTTAGTCAAAGAAGGAAGGTGTGAATTGTTTCCTGGAGTTGTTTTTATAGATGAATGTAGCATGCTTGATATAGAAACTTTTGCATTTCTAAACAGAGCGTTAGAACAAGAACTGTCACCCATAATAATTTTTGCAACTAACAGAGGTATAACTACAATAAGAGGAAGTGATATAAAAGCACCTCATGGAATACCTTTGGATTTATTGGACAGACTTTTGATAATAAACACAAAGCCTTACTCTAAAGATGAAATACAAAAAATAATTGAAATAAGGTCTGAATTCGAAAAAATAAAACTCGATAAAGAGGCATTAGAATATCTGACAGAAATTGGAGTTAACACAAGCCTAAGACATGCCATCCAATTAATTGCTCCAGCTTTTGAAGTCGCAAAAGAAGAAGGTGAAAATGAAATCAAAAGAAGACATATAGAGTTTGTTGAACAAAGGTTCTCTGATGTCAAAAAATCTGTCAAATATGTTTCTATGTTTGAAAAACAATTTTTGGAATGAAAGTCCCCCGGGCGAGACTCGAACTCGCAACCTCCCGGTTTCTATTCGAGCGCCTACTGATTTATAACACTCAAGTGTTAAGCTACAGCCGGGCGCTCTGCCATTGAGCTACCGGGGGATCACTCAGATTTTAATTTTAATTTAGAAGATTTAATTGTTTTTATTTTTTTGTCCTCCCTATAAGAAATAACAGCTTCTGGTAGTTTTAATTTCCCTATTATGTCAACAATTGGTGCAATATAATACGTAAATATTCTTTCTTCTTTTGGTTTTAGTGTTCTTATTCTCCAAACGAGCTCTATATGGTCTTTAGTCTTCCTTATTTTTGGCTTAACTGTATCAAATTTATTCAGAACTTTTGCTAGCGGTGGGACAAAATCCCTTATGTAAACGTTTCTCAATGTTTTGTTTGTTTTATTTTTAATTTCAAGGACAATTTTTATTTCTTTTTCTTTTCTTGGAATCCCTATATGTTTTTTACTCAATCTAACTGAAAACGACCATCTCACAGCTAAATATATTAGAGAAATTGCTAGAACTCCCGAGACCCACACTGGAAGCAAAAATAGTTTATAAGAAATCACTTCTTCTTGACCTGGGGAAAGCGATTCAACGTGCCAGTAATAAACTAAATTATTTCCAACAGTTTTTACCATATCAGGCTCTTTAGTTGTTGTGAAGAATGTAGACAGATAACTTGGGATGCTCTCTGTCAAATAGAATGGAGCAGTATTAACATTACCATCATTTTTCAAAACTATTTCTACATTTATTCCTGTAATAGTATATTTAACAGTTTTCTTCGCAGTTCTCAACGGGGAAACTTTTAATTCTTTCACTCTAATCCCAGAAATTGTTTTAGAATCCAAGACCTTTCCATGGGAACCTTTCAGATAAACAACAATTACATACGTTCCGTTTTCAGCGTATTTGTCAAACGTATATGTTTTTTCAACATTTATACTCGAACTTGAAGATATTGCTTCAATCTCTTCAGAGAACTGTGATATAGTTTGAATCCCCTTCTTTACTTTAAATTCAAGAACACCCCCCTCATACGTTTGTTTATCTATGTTCACAACCTTTGTTGTTATTTTTATGCTTTCGCCTGGATCAACTACATAATTGTCAACAACCGCACTTGCTATGTATATCGGAGACGATTTAATTACCCTAACAATGATAGGCACCGATGATGTTTTACCTGTAGTAGTTGAAGTTATCGAAATGGTCAAGTAAGATGGTAATATTTCACCTGCACTTAAAGGAGCAGAAAATAAAATTGAAATCGTTGTTTGAGATCTTGCCGATACCTTTATAGAAGTTCTTTCAGGCGTGATACTGACTCCTTTTATTGGCGGAAAAAACGAAATAGTGAACACATCGTCAAATAGCTGATTATTGACAATAGTTACCAACAGATTGAATGACGAATTTGTTTTAAACACAACGTCGGTGGTTTGTGGAATTATTTCAAAATCGGTTTTTGCAATAGACGAAGAAACTATGAAAATTATAAAAATTGATGTCAAAAACAAAGCTTTTTTCATATTCAAAAATTAACATTTTATCTTATTATTTTTTTATTCCGAAGAAAGAAAGCAGCTTTTCAATTATTTTTTTAGATGTTTTTGATTTTTTAAGAAGTTCTTCCAGAGTTGCTGGCGATGGCGTAACTCCAGGTTGTAAGTGATACGATATTTCATATTTTTTTCCATACTCGTCAACCCAAGTTAAGTTTTCAAAATTAAACCTTTGCTTTTTTACTTCTTCTGCCGGATATCCGATAGAAACAATTAAGATAGGTCTGATGTGGTCCGGAAGTCTCAAAGCGATTTTTACAGCTTCTTCATCTAAGGTTTGAACCACATATGAACCCAAACCAAGTCCTACAGCAGCTAAAGCAATAGACAGCGCAGCGAACGAGGTGTCTTCAACAGCATACAATCTCTCTCCTCTCACACCAAATCTATCTGAAATTCTTCTCAAGTCGGCACAAACAACTATGTTAACAGGTGCTTCTAAGATCCATTTTTGATTCAACGTTGCTTCATAAAGCATTTTTTTCTTTTTTTCATCTTTAACGACGATAAATACCCATTCTTGCATGTTTCCAGCCGAAATAGTTTGAGCAGCATGATAGAGCATGATGCCAATCAATTTATCATCAACTTCCTTTTTTTGAAAACTCTTGATTTTTTCAATTTTTTGGAGTGTTTCAAAAACATTCATAAATTAAAATTGTTTCAAATAGAATAAATTTAGTAGGTTCTCAAACTTCCACATTTAGGACAAACCCAAACCTCTTTTCCTTCTATCTTTTGTTTTACCATTATTACTTTTTCATGAGCGTTTTTAAGACAAAACGAGCAAACCTTGAATTCCCATCCTAACTCATACATTTTGATCGTTGTAATTATTAATTTCTTTTTGGATTATAAAACATTATTCGATGGAATATAAAAAACTTGTAGACATATATGGAAAACTAGAAAAAACAAGCGCAAAACTAGAAAAGACCAAAATACTTTCAGAATTTTTTAAGAAAGTTCCCGATGAAGAGCTTAGAGAAGTTGTGTTATTGTGTTGGGGTAAAGTTTTCCCAAAATACACAGGACTTGAGTTTGGCGTTGCAACTCAATTGCTTATGAGAGCCATAACAAAATCAACTGGCATATCGATAAAAGAAATAGAAAATTTGTTCAAGAAACATGGCGATTTAGGTTTAGCGGCTGAGGAATGTATAAAAAAGAAAAAGCAGCTTACTCTTTTCAAAAAAAAACTAACTATTGGCTATGTTTATAATACTTTTGAAAAAATAGCAAAGGCATCTGGAGAGAAATCACAAGACAAAAAGCTATCATACATTGCTGAACTTTTGCTGAACTCTGAACCCAAAGAAGCAAGATATATAGTTAGAACTATTTTGGGAGAATTAAGAGTTGGTGTAGCTGAAGGCATATTAAGAGACAGCATAGCTGCCTCTTTTCTTATCAAGGATGGAATTAAAAAAGAAGAAGCCATAAATGCTGTTGATCTTGCTTGGAATGTTCTATCGGATTTCGGAGAGGTTGCTTTAATAGCAAAACAAAAGGGAATAGATGGTTTAAAAAAAGTCAAGCCAATTCTTGGAAGACCCCTTCAAGTGATGTTAGGAGTCAAAGCAGAAAGTATAGAAGACGTTCTTAAAAGACACAAAGAGCTTGTGGTTGAATACAAATACGATGGTTTGAGATTGCAGTGTCATAAAAAAGGAAACAAAGTATGGCTTTTTACAAGACGTCAAGAAAATGTAACTTCACAATTCCCAGAGATGGTCGATGAAATAAAAAAGAATATAAAAGCAAGCGAAGCTATTGTCGAGGGAGAGGCTTGGCCTATTGATGTGAAGACAGGAAAGCCATTACCGTTTCAGAAACTCAGTCAAAGAATTCAGAGAAAATATGACATAGAAAAAATGATGAAAGAAATTCCGGTTCAATTAAATCTTTTTGATATAGTTTATTTAAATGGAAGAACTCTTTTCCATTTACCACTGAAAGAAAGAAGACAATTGCTTGAAAAAATAACAAAGGTTTCAAAGAAACTAAAACTTGCTAAGCAAATAATTACTGGTGACGCAAAGAAAATTGAAGAGTTTTATCACGAGGCCTTGAGCCTAAAACAAGAAGGGATATTTCTGAAAAATCCAGAAAGTAAATACATTTTTGGCAGGCATGTTGGTGGATGGTATAAAATCAAACCAACGATGGAAACTTTGGATCTTGTAATAATTGGTGCGGAATGGGGAGAGGGGAGAAGATCAAAATGGTTAAGTTCTTATATTCTAGGAATAATAGATCCAGACACTGGTAATTTTCTGTCTTGTGGTATGATGGGAACAGGTCTTACAGAAAAACAGTTTGATGAAATGACAAAAAAACTCAAACCTTTAATAATCAAAGAAGAAGGAAAAAGAGTTTGGGTCAAACCAAAAATAGTTGTTGAAGTTGGTTATCAAGAGATTCAAAAGAGTCCAAATTACAAATCAGGATATGCTTTGAGATTTCCGAGACTAGTTAGAATAAGAACAGATAAAGGGCCGGAAGATGCTGATTCTCTTGATAGGCTGATCCACTTATATAAATCTCAAGGAAGATCTGGTTAACTGCTTTCTGATTCTTCAGCAATTTCTTTTATTCTTGTTACCATTTTTTCTATGTTAGAGATTTTCGAAAGGAGAATTTCATTTTGGGTTTTTAACTGTTGTATACTGCTTTCAAGGAGTTCAATTTTTTTATTTGTGTCTTCTGTTGCAGATTCTGCAGGTTTAGGGGTTGTTTCTGGAGTAGGAGCAGTTCCAGTTGTTTCTGTAGACGGTTTGGTCTCTGACAATGGTGGAAGATCTATTTCTTCTTTCTTCTTTTTTCCGAATCCAAATACCATAAATTCAATTTTAATTCTCTACTTTATAAATGATATCTTTAAAAACATTATCCCATAAAATTACTATTAGTCATTGAAATGTGATAAAAAATGATAGCATCAACAAAAGTCATGGATTCATTAAAAGCAATTGGATTGAACCTTTACGAAAGAAGAATCTGGGTAGCTTTGTTGGCTAGAGGTGCTTCTACAGCTGGAGAGCTTTCTGAGATAGCTAATGTTCCTAGATCTAGAGCATATGATATTCTTCAAAGCTTAGCAGAAAAAGGATTGGTTATTGTTCAGTCAGGTAAGCCCTTGAGATTTATTGCAGTAAACCCAGAAGAAGCCTTAGAAGGGCTTAAAAAATTTCAGGAAGAGAAGATAAGAGAATTTAACGAGAGAATTGATGAAATCAAGAATTCGGAAGTAATGAAAGAACTAAATCAACTATATGCAAAAGGTTTGAAAATTGTCGAGCCTGCAGAGCTAAGTGGTGCCATAAAAGGTGTCAGGCTCTTGAGAAAATATTTAGATTCGATTTTTTCAAAAGCTTCTAAGAGAATAGAGTTGGTTTTGACACCAGAGGGTCTTATAGATATATATTCAACTCACTTTAATTTACTCAAACAAGCAAAAGAAAGAGGAGTTGAAATAAGAATTTTAACACATTATAATCCCAAAATCAAAGAAGTCTTAAAAGCACTTTCTGGTGTTGCCAAGATAAGATTCATTGATACGTCTAAAACACCGATTTCTGGAAGGTTTGTAATAATTGATGAAAACGAAGTTTTATTGGGTCTTACTCCACCAGAAAAAGTTCATGAAACTCAATATTTAACATTCTGGAGCAGAAGCGAACATGCAGCAAAAGACATACTTTCGCCATTGTTCAGATTGGCTTGGCAAAATTCAAAAGAAGCAAAGATTTAACCATAAAAAATAGGCCTTTTAGACAATAATTTCGGAAGTGGTAACTTTTTGAATGGTTTATTTTCAGTTCTTTTTTTCACATAATTTATTAGCTCATTTAGTCTCATTTTTTGGACTTTCCCCTCTTCCCTAATCCTAACACTCAGCACACCTTCCTGAATTTCTTTTTCTCCAATTACAACAATTATTGGAATCCAATTCTCTTCAGCATTTTTAATTTTTTTATTCAAAGTCTCGTTTCTATCGTCCACATCAACTCTTATTCTATTTTTTTCTATTTCTTCAGAGACCCTCATGGCATTTTCGATATATCTATCAGATACAGGCACGATTCTTACTTGGGTTGGTGAGAGCCATAGAGGCAAAGAAGGAACGTTTCCTTTTTTGGTTTCCAGAAAAGCCTTTTCCAACAAAACATACATAACCCTCTCTATTGCCCCACTAGGTGAACAATGGAGAATCTTTGGATATACTTTTTTTCCATCTTTGTCTACAAAAGTGATTCCATACCTTTTCGCGTTTTCGTGGTCAATTTGAACAGTTGTTAAAGCTGATGCCTTATCTAAAGCATCTACAAAATTAAACTCGAATTTTGGATCAAAGTAAGCATATCTATATTCCCACATTTCTATGAGAACCGGTTTACCGATTTCTTTCACTAGATACACTATAAACTCTTTGTTATTTTCCCAAAATTCTTTTGTGAATCTAATCGCAACTTCATAATCGTTTTTATTTAAGCCAATTTCATTCAAAAGCTCTATACCAAAGCTAAATTGTCGTTTGAATTCCTCTTTAGCTTCTTCAATGTTTTTGCAAATTGTATGCATGTCTGGCATGGTGAATGCTCTCAATCTCCTTAGACCAACCAATTCACCACTCTGTTCTCTCCTAAAACTGTATCTTGTTAATTCATAAACTTTAAAAGGAAGATCTTTGTACGAAATTTGTGTATCTTTCATCATTAAAAATTGCCCAAAACAAGCAGAAAACCTTAAAAAGAACTTCTTGTTTCCAGAAAGAACAATATAATGTCTAGCTGGGAATCGATCTAAATAGCTTTTTAGAGCTGGATGCTCATAATCATACATCAATGGAGTTTCAACTTCACATGCCCCATATTCGATTGTTTTTTGTGTAACGAAATCCTCTAATAACGATTTAATCAGTCTGCCATTTGGATAATATCTTAGGTTTCCTGGATCACTCCCTGGTTCGTGATCTGCAATTTCTAATTTTTTCATAAGTGTTATGTGTGGTGGAGTTTTTTGGACGGCTCTGACTTTCGAAATTTCATACTTCGTAAATTTTTCTAATTTTTCATGGTTTGAGAAATTAAACTCTTCGACAGGAACCAAATTCCCATCAACATCTAGAATATACCAATATGATTTTATTTTTTCTTCTTCTTTGAGTGACTTAGAGACCTCTTCTTTCTTTTCCAATTTCTCAAAATCTCTGAATTGTTCAGCCAAAGGATGGCCTTTCACAGCTATTTCTAACTTTTTGTTCCAACCGAATGGAGCTCTGTAAACTTCAAAATACTCAGATAGGTATTCTTCAAACTTTTTTAGAAGATTCAATGCTTTTTTTGGGCTTGCTAGTTTGTTTGATAAATGAGCAAATGGGTATATTAATATTTTTTTACATTTTATTTTTCTCGAGAAATCTTTCAATTCCTTTACAGCTCTTTTTAAACTTAATTCATTATCAAAATTTTCGATTGTAGTGAAAATAACTATACAGTTTTTAAGTGTTGTTTTCCTTTTTTTGGTTTCTTCCGCTAGCTTAATTTCCTTTTTTATCGGCGTGTACGAGATTTTTTCAACATGGAATTGTAAAATTTTCATGGTCTCACTTATATTTTATTGTTTTTAACGACATACTATAAATTAAGAACGCATTGGACAAATTTTTCTCTAAAATATTAGGTCTTCCCGAGTTTCTTTTAATCACGAAAACCTCAATTTTTTTCGAACCCAATCTTTTCATAATCCTTTGGTTTATCCTTTTCGAAGCAGATTTTGATACGTATATTCTTTCTAATTTCTTGAAAATTCTCAAACACTTATCAATTAACCTTTTACTTACAAATTTCTTGAAGTAAATTGATTTTACGTTAATAGAATCGTTAATGTAATTTAAATCAGAAAACCTTTCAATTACCAAGTGTTTGTCGGTCACCTTTCATACATTCAATTTTATCTGAGAAAGATAAAAACCTTTCTAATTGTCGCAAATTTAAATCAAGGTAAATTATTATAAATTAGCTACAGCCCCGTCGTCTAGCGGCCAAGGATACCAGGCTCTGGACCTGGGGACGCCGGTTCGAATCCGGCCGGGGCTATGAGATCTGATAAAATTCGAAAAAAACTTCTTTAAAGGGATCTGAAATTGTTGGCAAGAGGCAAAATAAGCACACGAAAAATCTTTAAGGTTCATTAAGAAGAAAGCATTTCTTTAAGATACTTAATTTTTGCTTGAAGATACTTAATTTCTCTTACTGTTCTCGCTTTAGATAATCTTTCGATACTTCTCTCCAGCTCTTCTTGGAGCATATCTTTGTTCATATTTACTATTATGTGGTTGTTACTTTTTAAAGTTTACTATTAGATAGTGATAAACAATTTTGTATAATATTTATAGAGATATGTAAAACTAAAAATTATGAAAAAAAATTGTGACAAAATATTGAATGAAGTTTTCAAGAAAATAGAACCAAGTGATAGGGAAAAGAAAAAAATATTGAATGTTGTGGATATAGTAGTTGAAAAAACTCATTCTCTCCTAAATTTATTTGGTGCTGATAGTTTGGTTGTTGCCGGCAGCGTGGTTAGAGATACTTGGCTCTCAGATAAAAAGGAATTCGACCTATTCATATTGTTTCCCAAAAACCTTTCGAGAGACAAGTTAGAGGAAAGAGGTTTAAAACTAGGAAAAAGAATAATCAAAGAACTGGGCGGAGAATACACGGTTGAATATGCTGAACATCCTTATGTTGCTGGTGAAGTCAAAGGAATACACGTCGATATTGTCCCTTGCTATAAAATAGAGAACACCAAAGAACTCAAATCTTCCGTTGATAGAACACCATTCCATGTAGAATTCCTAAAAAAATACTATCCTTCTAAACTCTCAAAAGAGGTCAGACTTTTGAAAAAATTTATGAAAGCTATAAATGTTTATGGTGCTGATGCGAAAACACAAGGATTCTCCGGATACAGCACAGAACTTCTCATCATAAAATATGGTGGTTTTCTAAAAACTTTGGAAGCAGCAGTAAACTGGAAACTGGGTGAGGTCATTGATATAAGAAGGTTTTACAAGAAAGAAGAATACCATAATTTGAGGAAGAAATTCAAACATCATGCTATGATTTTAATTGATCCAACCGACAAAAATAGAAACGTTTTGGCAGCTTTGTCGATTTATAATTTTTTCAAATTCAAAAAATACTCAAAAAAGTTTTTAGAAAACCCCAGCAAATCCTTCTTTTTCCCAAAAAAAGAGAAACCATTAACCGTTAATGAATTCAATAAGATAATAAAAGAAAGAAGGACAAAGCTATTGTTAATCAAATTCAAGGCACCAAAAGTTGTTCCAGACATTCTTTGGCCTCAACTAAGAAAGTTCGCTGAGAGGTTGAAAAATATACTTGAAGAGAG
Source organism: uncultured archaeon (assembly GCA_964459585.1). Classification (GTDB taxonomy): domain Archaea; phylum Aenigmatarchaeota; class Aenigmatarchaeia; order CG10238-14; family EX4484-224; genus EX4484-224. Next base: position 11,246 of record CAYWME010000006.1, read on the forward strand.
AAAATACGAATTCAAAGTATTTGGAAAAGATGTTTATACTGACGAAAAGAAAGTCGCGATGGTTCTTTTGGAGTTGGAGGTTTATTCATTACCAAAAATTCAAAAAAGAATCGGTCCTATAGCATTTGATTTTAGAGGTTCGAGAAATTTCATAGAAAAATACAAAGATGTTTTAGCCGGACCATATATCGAAGGAATTAATTGGATAGTAGAAATCAAAAGAAAATTCTTGACAGCAAAAGAAAAAATTATAGACTCTCTGAGCGACAAAAAGGATATTTTACTTAAGAAGGGGATTCCTTCATACATAGCAAGTGAGATATCCAAAAGGTTTTATGTTTTCGAAGAAAAAGAAATAAAGCGACTCATCAAAAGAGACGCAGGCTTTGCTGTTTTTTTAAAACGCTATTTCAAAAAAGAAAGACTAGTATGATCGAAATAACATTTTTAGGCACAGTATCTGGAATTCCGTCTAAGGATAGGAATCATCCAGCAATAGCTATAGAGTACTATTCATGGAGAAAGCATACACTTTTATTTGATTGCGGAGAAGGAACTCAACTTCAGCTGATGAAGGCTGGAATAAGCTTCATGGAGATAGATAGAATTTTTATAACCCATTGGCATGCTGATCATTTCGCAGGCTTGATTCCCCTAATTTCTACTATGAACATGGAAAAGAGGAAGAAAACCCTTGAAGTGTATGCTCCAGAATCTACAAAATTCATTAAAAAAATACTCGATTTGGGTTATTTTGGCTTAAGATTCCCTGTTAGACCTGTTGATATCCCGTTTGAGGGAGATAACATAGTAAAAGTTTTAGAAGAAAAAGAATTTGAAATTTTATCTATACCGGCTTGCCACAATATACCTTCTGTAGCCTTTTGTCTGAAAGAGAAAGACAAATGGAGCATAAACGAGAAAAGGCTAAAGGAACTTGGACTTAAAAGGGGAAGATGGTTGAAGAAACTAAAAATTAAGGGAGAAGTGGAGTACAGGGGTAGAAAGGTAAAACTGGAAGAAGTGGCAGACTTCAAAAAAGGACTGAAAATAGTTTACACGGGAGATACGAAGCCCTGTGAAAATATACTCAAAATAGCTAAAGATGCTGATATCTTGATTCATGATGCTACATTCTTTGAGGAAGATAAAGTAAGGGGTACAGGCCATACAAACATTAAGCAAGCATGTAGGCTTGCGAGAAAAGCTAATGTAAAGAAACTAATTCTCACTCATGTGAGCAGAAGATATACAAATCTAAAAGAACTGGAAGAAGAGGCAAAAAAATTTTTCCCTAATTCTGAGATAGCTTATGATTTTATGAAAATTAAGCTAAAGTAGCCCTGGGAGGGATTTGAACCCTCAACCTGCCGCTTACGAGGCGGCCGCTCTGCCATTGAGCTACCAGGGCTCTAAGATTTTTCTATATCGGGGCCTATATATTATTATGGCTAAAGGGAGAAAAAAAACAAAACACGAAAAAAAACTGGCTCTGTTTTGGAATAAAGAAAAAAAAGGTATAAGATGTTTTCTATGTAGTAGGAAGTGTTTCATTTTGCCAGATAAGAAAGGCTTTTGTGATGTCAGATTCAATCAAGGCAATAAGTTATATACAACTAATTTTGGAAGGATCCTCGACATAGAGATCGCAACAATAGAGAAATACCATATATTTCATTTTTTTCCAGGCTCTAAGGCATTAGGAGTTTTTTTGCCTGGAGACAATATTTCAAAAAAAGAGACCGAAATGAAAACAAAAATCGTAACTCCAGAGAAACTGGTCGAAAAAGCTAGAAAACTAAAGGTAAAATCAATAGTTTTTCTAGGTGAATCCTCTCTTTCCCTGGAGTTCATAATGTTGGTTGCAAGAAACGCAAAGAGAGTGAATATTAAAACGATAATGAATACAAATGGTCTAATAACACCTCAGGCTATAAAAAAAGCTTCAAAGTATGTAGATGGAATTCTTTTCAATCTCGATGCTTCACTTTCTCAGCAGTTTTATCAAAACTTTTACAAAATCAGAAATGTTAAAGCGATAAAACAATCTATTGTGCAAGCGAAGAAAAATAGAATGCACATTGAAATCACAAACAGGATAATACCAAAGTTAGGTGAAGACTTGGACGAAGCGATAAAATTCTCTCAATGGATATCTACTGACTTAGGATCAAATATACCTTTACACTATCTGAGATTCTACCCGAATGAAATGTTTCCTGAGTTGCCGATGACTCCAGATGAAATACTCGAAAAAGCGTGGACAGAGTCCAGGAGGGTTGGTTTAAGATATGTATATATAGATGAGATGCCTGGACACCCAGCTGAAGACACGTACTGTTTCAATTGTAGGATTTTGCTGATAGATAGGGAAGCATATTCAGTGGTTTCTAACTTTTTATACAAAGACAGATGCCCCAATTGTGGGATTAAAATTGATGTAGAAACTGATTAATTATTTTTCTTTGAAATAGAAATTATGAAATTAATCCGATTTGTTTCGATTTTTATTATCGTGTTTTTATCAGTTATGAGTCCATCTCTTTCAATGGTTTCGTACTATAAGGTCGATGCTTCTATAGGAGATGAAGGAAGAACATCAGTAGATTTAAGCATAATTTCTGACTTAGGGAAAAAAAAATTTCAGTTTCTTGTGTTCGGTGATGTTTTTAACTTAAGATATAAGAATTTCAATTACTGTAAAATGAGAAAAGGCGAAATTACTGAGATAAATTGTTTTGCTGATCTAAAAAATTATACGAGCTTACACATTCATTACGAAACAGATGATTTTGTAAGATCGTTAGACGAAAAAAAAGTTTTTTTTGCTGATTTTTCTTTTCATAATGAAACCCCCACTAACACTTTTGTTTCTATAAAATTGCCAGTTGGATATGTGTTGTCTTCAGATTTACCAGAATATGTGAAAACAAGCGATGGAAAAAGAATCATATTGTTAAGGTCTTTAGATAATCAAAGCACTATTATAGTTAAATTCTTTTTTGAACCAGTAAGTGGTTCTATTGTTCATGAAATGTTTGAAAAATATATGATAATAATTTTGCTTGTAGTAATAGCTGCCGGAGTTCTCGTTTATGTAGTTTATTCTAAAATTACTCGTGAAAGGGAGAAAATCTTATCGGTTTTGGATAAAGATGAAAGAAAAGTTTTA
>CAYWME010000007.1:0-12709 GCA_964459585.1 uncultured archaeon
TAACCCCAGATTTTTTATTAAAAAAACAAAAACTAAATTAATGGAACATATAATTTTTCTTCAGAAACTCCTTATAGGTGTGGCAATAGGAGCTTTGATAGGAATAGAAAGAGAATCACAGGCAGAGGGTATAATTCCAGCCGGTATTAGAACATTTAGCTTAATATCGTTGTTTGGATTTGTCTCTGCGTTTATTTCGTCGTTAACTTCATTTTATTTCATATACTTTTCATTGATATGTGTTTCAGTTTTTTCAATAGTTTCTTATTATGTGAAATTCTTGCATCATAAAACAATTGGATTGACCACGAATGTTGCGTTTTTGATATCTTATGTAGTGGGGTTAATTTCTTATTTTGACTCATATCCTTATTTGCTTACAACTTCTATAGGGCTTGCTACAGCATTTATATTAGTAATAAGAGAATATACAAGAAGGTTTGTGAAAGGAGTTCTTCTAAAAGAAGTTAGGGCGGCAATTGTTTTTGGCATATTGGCTTTCATAATCTTTCCGATTTTGCCAAACACACCAATTGATCCGTTTGGGATCTTCAATCCGTTTGTTGTTTGGGTGAGCTTGGTCTTTCTGCTTTTTTTGAATTTTGTCGCTTACATAGGTCTTAAACTGTGGGGGAGCAAAGGATTGGCTATAAATGGGTTTTTGGGAGGGATGCTTAGCTCAACTGCGGTTTCCTGGGATATGTCACAGAAAGTGAAAAAAGTCCCAGCATATATGCAAGCTGCCTGTTTGGCGGTATCTATAGCTTCTTCGATTATGTATTTGAGAGCACTGATCATAGTGTTTGTTATAAACCCAAATTTGTTTTCTAATTTGTTTGTCCCGATGTCTTTAATCGGAGTTCTAGGATATCTGACTTCTGTTGTGTTTTTCAGAAAAATAAAAACAACAGAAAACAAAGAGAGTGTTGAGATAGCTTCTCCTTTAGAAATATCTTCTGCTATAAAATATATTTCTATCTTTATTGGAATTTTGCTTTTAACGGGGTTAGGAATTTTCTATTTTGGTGTTAGTTCTGTACTAATAATTTCTTTCTTATCTGGAATATTTTCCTTGGATCCTATAACTATTTTTATGGCTACATCATCCTTAACTTCTGAATTAGCAGCAGAGTCTATTTTGTTAGCAACTCTTTCTAATACGATTTTCAAGTGGCTGATTGTTTACCTTGTGGGCGGAAAGAAAATGGCAAAGAATGTTGGAAAAGTTTTCATCGTTTTGATTATTTTAACATCATTTTTTGTATTTTTCAGATTTTCCAATATTTTTTAGAGGTTATGTATCTTTTTTCTTCTTTTAAGAGCTCTTTAAAGAATTCTCTTTCTGTTTTAAAATATTTTGAGAGAACTCTCTTTGCTGTTTTTGGTCCGATTCCTCTGCAAGCTAGAGCGATGACACCTCTTTTACCATAGCACATGAAGATTTCAGCCCTTTCTTTTATTGATTCTATTCTCTTTTTTTCAGTTTCTCTTAGAGAACCCCTCAAACTTTTTTTGATTAAATCAATTGTTTTTGTGTCAAAAGAAGTTAAAGGAGCTATAAGTTTTGCACCACAAACTTTACATTTGAGTTTGTCTGGTATTTCTTTGACATAGAACGTTTGATGCCATCTTCCACAGTTCAAACATACGCATAATATCTTGGTATCGAAAATTCTTTTTTTGAAAATTTCGATTATTTCGGTTTCGTCTTTTTCTTCAATTGATATATCTTGAATTTTTTCTTTTAATCCAATTTCGCTTAGAATAGATATACCATTTTGTTGTATGATTTGGATTTCATTTTTCATTATTTTTTTAATGATTTCTGTTGTTCTAGGGATATCGAGTTTTTCGGTTTTTATTTCTTTGAGTGCTTCTTTGAAGACGGGAGTTTGAGAAAAATTTTCTATTAGACTTCTTATTTTGGATTTTGACAATTCGGCACCTTCTCTTATGATTCCGAATCTTTTTGCAACTTGGACAAATTTCCACTCAAAAAGTCTTGAATTAGGAATTGTTAGATTAATATATACCTCAACTAATTCTGGTTTAATTTCTTGAAGTATTTCTTTCAAATTAATTTTAATCGGAGAGATTATCATAATTCTGTAAGGATCGGATTTTATGTTGAAGTTCGAAGAATACTTACTCAATAAAATTGCACTTAAGAGCTTAGAGAGCGTTTCATTTACTTTTGTTCCAAAGCAACAATTTACCACATATAGATTTCCATGGGTTTCTATCAGAATTGTTCTATCAGTTGGTACTATAGATTGTTTTTTGATTATTTTTATCATATTGCTTGCTACGTTTTCATCAATTGGGAAATTTTCGAGTAGCCATCTTTTTGTTTTTTCTTCACCTTCTTTGATCATTTCACTAATTCTTTTTCTTAATTTTCCGACGTTTTGTGAAACCTCGAATGATACAGGAATCAGTTCTCCTTCCCAAGATGGGATTGCAGCATAAATGTCTTTTGTGGGTTCAACAAAAACTTTGTTTTCTGATATTTCAATAACTTTCCACGCCTCGCCTTTGATTATGATACTTTGACCAACTTCTACATTAAGAGCGACAAACTCTTCGTCTAGATTTCCAACTGATTTTTTATCGACTACATTGATTACTTTATACCTCTTTGACGAAGGAATTGTAGATATTTGTGAAAAATAAAATTCAAAAGCCTTTCTTCTTTTTCTAATAGAATCTTTGTTGATAAAGATTAATCCCAGACTTTCCATGAACTTTAAAAGATTAAAGAACTCATTAAAAGAAAGTTTTTTGTAAAAGAAATTTGAGGAAATAAATTCATGAATTTTTTTAATTGGCAAATCTCCATATTCTAAAAGAAGACCAATTATTTGGTGGGCTAAAACATCTAAAGGGCTTTCATGAAGATAAAAGCTTTCTAATTTTTTTTCTATTGCCATTTTTGCTATTACGGAAGATTCAAATAAATCGTCAAAGCCACCAGCTATGATAATTCCTCTTATTTTTTTGTGAATACCATGTCCACTTCTTCCAATTCTTTGTAAGAATTGTATGACTTGTCTGGGAGATTGATATTGAATCACTAGATCAACAGAACCTATATCAATTCCAAGTTGGAGGGAAGACGTGCAAACCACACTTTTAAGCTCTTCTTTTTTGAACTTTTGCTCTGTTTGAATTCTGACATCTTTGCTCAGGCTTGAATGATGAACATCAAGCTTTAAGTCTTTTTGAAATATCTTGAGTCTTGAACCTAGAATTTCAGCAAATTCTCTTGTGTTTGTGAAGATAAGAGAAGATCTTGAGTTTTCCATAAGTTCTAAGATTTTTCTAATTCTTGCGGTTGATTTTTTAGGAAGTAAAAGTTCTTCTGAAATTTTTTTGTCTTTGATTGTAACTTGTGGGTGTATTACTTTTATTTCTTTTTCTCTCTTCTCTTCAGCGTTTATTGTAATCATTTTTTTCCCGAGGCCGAAGGCCTGAATTATTTTTTTGGGTTCACCTACGGTTGCTGAGAGCATTATGAGATTGAAAGAAGCCAATGAGCTAAGTCTTTGAAGAGCCATCGAAAGCTGAACGCCCCTTTTCGAATCAATTATCTCGTGAACTTCATCGAGTATGACCCATTTTACGTTCTTAATACTTTTTCTTAGTTTTTTTCCAACTAGAACGGGTTGTAATGTTTCTAGAGTTGTTATAAGAATTTTGGGTGGAAATTCTGCTTGCTGTCTTCTTTGATAGCTTGAAGTATCGCCATGCCTTACTGAAATTTCTATGCTAAGTTTGTTCCCCCACCAAAGAAATCTATCTAGTAAATCTCTGTTTAAAGCTCTTAAGGGAGTCACATATAGAACAGCAATTTCTCTGTAGTTTCCTTCAGTCAAAAAACTAAAAATTGGTAGCATAACACTTTCTGTTTTTCCTGTGCCAGTCTCAGAGATAATTAAAAGATTTTCCCCCTTTAAAACTTTGGGAATAGCTAATTTTTGGACTAATGTAGGTTCTTTGAATCTTTGATATACCAATTCTCTGATTTTAGGTGATAGTAAATCAAATACCATAGTAGAAATTTGGAAGCGCAAATTATTGTTTTTTATATGTTTATTTGTTCTGACTCCGAGCTCAGTGTGATAGTCCCTTTTTTCTTTCTGACTTCTTCTGGTTTCTTTCTGACTTTTTTAAGTCTATAGTATCTAAAAACTAGCACAAGGAAGATAAGACCAAATATGAATAGGGCAACATTTCTCCATTCAACTTTAGTTGGTGCTTCTTCTTTCGGTATAGGAATTAAAATAGGACCAAATTCAACTTTTTCTTCAGTTTTGTTATCATAAGTATATCTTAGCGTTAATGAAAAGTTCCCGATTTCAGATGTAGGTAAAACACTAAAAGTTAATAAAGCTGTTGAATTCTTGTCTATTTCTATTGTTTTTGATTTTTTATCAACCAACCATGTTTCTGGAAGAGTTATTTCTACTGCTGCTGTTGCCTTTTTGAAGCCCGTGTTTTTTAGAGTAACGTTTATGTCGAATGCATTGTTTTCGATAATCTTTGGAATGTACGAAATCTCAGATATGCTTATGTTCGGATATCCAGTTATCATTAGATTGAATGTAGTTATGTTATATACTTTCAGGGCTGTGAAGTGTTCTTGCAGTTTTAACATTATGTTATAATTTCCACTGGCATTGGAAGGAATAAAAATTCTCATGTAAAATTTTGTTGGAAGTCTTTCCCAACCTTCTCTGAGCACGTATTTCATTTTTACTGGTAAGTCTTTGAGGTATGATGGACGAATCTCGTATTCGAACGGTAAGCCTTCTAGTGTGAAATTTAGTTTATGAAGCCATGTGTTTCCAAGATTGTAAATTTCACCTTTGATTAGAACTTCTTCACCAGGTTTGGCCATGATCACAGAAGGTACCTTTATCATAAGCCTTCTTTTGAGAATGATTGGGCTGCTTTGTATATAGGTGCCAATAAGCAGAATAGCTAAGATAAATGTGGCTAACGTGTACTTTCTCATCAGAAAATAAGAGGGGAGTTAAAAATTTAAAGGTAAAATTCAAAAGAGACTAAACTTATTTTTTATTGAGTCTTTTCCGAGCGCTGAAATTATATTGAAGAGCCTTGGTCCAGAAGTTTTGCCAAGCAAGACTAAATAAGCACTTTCAAAGAATTGCTTTGTATTTATTTTGTTTTTTTCACTTGTTTTTTTGATTAGTTTCCACATTGAGTTTTCATCAGAGATTTCATGTATATGTTCAGAGAATTCTCTCAACGACTTTTTTTGATTTTCTGTGAGTTTCTCAAGGATTTCAGAACTGGGTTTTTCTAATAATTTGAACCTGAATTTTTCTGGTGCGTATTTCAAAACCCAATTAAGAGCTTTTTTGATCCTTCTGAGGACATATTCTAATTCTTCTTGGGTTTCATTCCCCTTTAAATGACCTGTTCTTCTAAGTGTTTGAATGAGTTTTTCTTTATTTTTTTCTGGATCAAATATTTGACCTAACAATGAAGCGAATGTAAATGGTACTTGTGGAGGAATTCTTTGCCTTGGTTTTTGGATTTGAGAAAGTTCGTAACTTCTTTTTATGTTTATCGTCTCTTTTTCGTTGTCTTCTGTTTCTCCACCAAAATATATTCTTTCGGCTCTGTCATACCTATCAAAATATATGAAAATATTATCCATGTCTATTGTGATTGTTGTATGAGGTCTTGTACTGTAATATAGGTATCTTAAGATTTCAGCATCAGCGACTTCTAACCATTCTTTTGGGGTTATACCCACAAAACCAGACGCTGTCATTTCGCCTAAATTTTTTCCATTCATTTTAAGGCTTACCCATTCGTTCCATTCTCCTAAAGGAGGATCGTAGTCGAATAAGACTTTGGAGAAGTGGCCACAAGTTTCTCGAGAACCCCCTGCTGCTGCATGATCTTTTCCGTAAGGTTCGAATTCTATATGTAAGACTTTCCAGAGAGCTGGCCACTCGAGTCGCCAATTGAGCTTAGCGTTTTCCAAGCTAGTTTCGCCTTCAAATCCACATTTCTCACATTTGTATTTTACTGTATATTCTTGTATGTTCACGGAAATGGCTTTTGTGTGATTTATGCTTAGACAGTTTTGGCAAATGGGGTTGACTGGTATGTGATCTTTTGGCCAAGGATTTCTACCTCTGAATTTGTTCACTTCGTTTATTACTTTTTCTTTGTTTTCGAGGATCCATTTTATGAGTTTTTTGGTTTTGTCCATTTTGTAGAATTCTGAGGTTTTAACTATCTTAACTTCGAAACCAAAATTGTCTAAATAGTTGCCAAAATCTTCCCAGAAATGCTCTTGCCAGTTTTTATGGCAACCAAAAGGGTCTTCGACGTTAAATAGACTCACACCAACGTATTTTTTTTGTTTTTGTGGGTCATTAGGGAAGCCGTTTTTCGCGCCTTTTTCTTTTAAACCGTCCATATCGTATAGAACAATGTAGTGAATTGCTTTTTTTCCATAATTGTTTTCTAAAACTCTTTTAATACCATGTGGAATGCAAAGCTCTCCTCTTATTCTTCCTATATGTTGAGGACCTCTTATACTTAGACCACAACTTAAATGGATTTCCTTTTCTTGGCTAAACTTTTCAAAAACCTTTTTTGCTAGTTCATCAATCCAAAATTCAATTTTTTCCATGAATGGGCCCGCGCGGAATCGAACCGCGACCTCCGCCTCGTAAGGGCGGCATCCTAGCCGTTAGACGACGGGCCCGATTAAGTAATTTTCATTTTTTTGATTTTTTAAATTTGTATTTCCAGAGCAAAAACAAAAAAATTGAAATCACAAACATTTCGAGTAAAAACACGGTTGAATATTCTGACATGATTTTGTAGTTTCCTTTTAGGGCTAGGAATTTCTCGAGCCAGCAGTAGTTGTCTATACATAGTGAGTTACTGTCAAGCCATGCGCAGTCGTTGCTACAGAACAACAGTTCATTAACGTATCTGGATATGTTTGAATTAACTTTAATAGATAGATATAGGTTTTGGGGAGGGGTTGCTAAGACCGTTATTCTTGGATATACAGTTGATGACTGGTTAAAATAGATTTTTTTGGTTTGAGAATATCCGTTTTCTACGAAGAGAAAAGAAAGAGAATTGCTATCTGGGGTCACATTTACATAATAAAGGTCTTGGAAAAGACCTTTGTTTATAATTGTGATTGGTAAAATAAATGAATCTCCGACCGTTACGCCTATTTGAGTTTCTGTCGCTATTTCGAAGTTTATGGGTTTAAAAGTGGTGTTTGGATATGGTAAAAATTCTATGAGGGGGTCTGGAGGATAATAGAATTTACAATATACACGATTGTTCGAGCTTCTGTCATAGATATAGTTTGGGTCTATGATTGTGCAGAAGTGTTCACCAACCACGCCTTCATAGCTGCAGTTTTGATATCCATTACAAACTGTGTCTAGGTCGCCAGATATGTATGGACAGTTAAGGTAACATCTTATACCAATTGGCCTTTCGATGTTATCTATGTATCTAGCATTCCAGATTATGTTGAGATACCAGGGATCGCCATATAGTCCTAGGAAATTGTCTGGATCTATTATTGCTGCTTCTTGGGTTGATGGTTCTAAAACGATTGAAGTTATGATAATAGAAGCGGAGCCTGGCGTGAGAACTATTTCTCCAATTACTTGATTTGGAAAGAGCAATAAACAGAATGTAGCAAAGATGATTAAACGTCTCATTTTTCTAATTATATTTTTGTCATATAGAAATTAAAGAATCAAATTGTTTCTCTGATAGGTTATAACTGTTTAAGAGAGATTTTTTAAGTTTTTTGTTTTTTGCAATTGTTTTTAGTAAGAACAGAAAATCTCTTCTAATGGTTTTTGTTGAGCAATGAAGTTCTTCAGATAGTTTGAATAAAGCGTCTTTAATGTCGGCTCTTTCTAGTTTTGTTTCTCCAAGAATTTTTAGTTTTTTTGGTCTTTGGAACTTTGTGAATTTCCTGTACATTTCTTTTTTAGCGATTGCGACGCCACCACCCATGAGTTCTATCATGTAAGAAAGTAATTTCCAATTTTGTCTGCTTGATATTCGTTTTCTGAATAGGTCGGCTTTGCTCAGAAATTCATATGCTTTGTAGATTTCTTCAATTTTTTCGTATTCTCTTGAGATGTTTTCTTCTATCCACCAGAAAATTTCGTCTGGGTCTTTATCCGAATTCATTATGGAGATTTTTGTTGCAAGTATGGATTTAGATTTGAAAACAATTTTTAAAACGTTGAAGATTTCTTCTTCTTTTTCTCTGTACCCCAACACTTCTAAATCTTTCAAAGTTATTTTAGATTTCCCCCTGCTAACTGTTTCTAAATCATTGATTGCTGCTCTTAAGTCGCCTTTTGATCTTTCAGCAATTTGCTTTAAGGCATTCATATCAGCTTTGATTTTTTCTTTAGAGCAAATGTATAGGAGCCTTTTGATTATATCTCTTGTTGGTATTTTGTTAAGTGGGATTAATGTGCAGTAATTTCTTAATGTTCTTAGTTTTGGGTTCCATGGATCGTTTGCTGTTAAAACGATTGGATATAAGGATTTTTTGATTATTTTGATAATTTCACCTACACCTCCTCTGTCTTCTCTTCCGGATATACCATCAACTTCATCTATCAGGAAGATTTTTCCTCTCTTGAACAGAGAGGCTTGTGTCATTGAATGGCCGAAGACTTCTCTTATTTTGTCTGCAGTTCTGAAATCGCTAGCGTTCATTTCGATTAAGTCTAGGTTGTTTTGGTTTGCGAATGCTTTAACTAAAACTGTTTTTCCAGTTCCTGGCGGACCGTACAATAAAGTGGCTTTAGATCCTGGTTTGAAGTTTTTGTACCATTTTAGAAAAACCTGTAAAGCAGTTTTTTGATTGACAAATTCTTTTAGGTTTTTCGGGGCATACTTGATAATCCATGGCATAATTATTAATAGAGTGAAATTGTTATTGATTTATTGTATTCTTGATGATATATTTAATATAATATAATTGTATCAAAAACTATGTATGAAATAAACTATTGGTTTTTTGAATAAGTGTTATTAAAAACATTTAAATGTTGTGACTATATAGTTATAGTAATATATGAGTCATATAGACAACTATGAAATATTGTTCAAAAACGTTAATTGGAGCAATGAAAACATTAAAAAAGATTTATCACTTACTTTGGGAGATAAAGAAGAAGGTGTATATCTTCTATTTATACCTAGAAGGGAGGTATCTCAAGAACTGTCATTTAAAAATAGTATTCTAGAGGAATTAAAAGAAGGAATTAAAAACTCACTTGAGAAGTATAAAAAAGCCAACAATCCAGACGAAGCCATAGGTTGGCTTGAGTCCGCCAATTTGGGTTACGATTTTTATGAAAAAATAAAATCAGAACATCCATATACATTATCATTTACATTGACACCGAAAGTGCTAAAATTACAAAAACTTGAAAACAAAGAGAGCTTAAAAATACTTGATAAATATTTAAAAAAACTTTATGATAAAAATTCAACCCCAAAACACCTCGTTCTTATGATTAGATTTTCTGAGGCATTTGTTTGTGATTTGGAGAAGGCAAACGGAATTTTTAAAGAAAAAGTAAGTAAGCAGGAGGAAAAATTTAAGAGTGTGTTTGGCACTTATATTAAAATCGAAGGTGAATGGTTTAGTGTTTTAGGCGGAGAACATAAGGTAGAAGATCTCTCAAAACTCTTAGAAGGATACAAAGTAATAGTTGCTAGAAAAAAAGGCTTATTGGCTATTGGCTAAAAACCGTTGACAATCTAGCATAAAATTAATGTAAATATAAATTTCATTTCTTTCCCTTTAAACTAAAGAAAGCCAATAAAGCTGACAACTGAACTAAAGGATCTCCGCCTTCACTAATTCTATATTCTATTTCTCCTGTTTTTTCTATCAATTCAATTTTCTTTTCATCTGGTATATCTAACTTCAAAATTTCTTTATGAATTTGTCTTACTATATCTTCTCCAGCTAATCCTTGTTTTATCAACAATGAAATTAACTTTTCTCTCGCTTTTTGGAAACTCCCTTTTAAAGAAGTTTCCACCATTTCTCTAACGTCTTTTGGCTTTGCCAAACTAGCAACTTCATAGACCACATCTTCCGTTATCTTTGTAGAAAGCGCAGAAGCAGCTTGTAACAAATTGCTAACTCTTCTTAAATCACCTTCTGCAATTTCTATAACAGCTTTTATCGCTTTTTCATCAATCTTTAATTTCTCACTTTTAACAATTCTTTCGACAAATTTTCTTACATGAGATTCATCCATAGCTTTAAACCTAAAAACAACACATCTAGATTGAATTGGGTCAATTATTTTCGAGCTATAATTACAGATCAAAATGAATCTCGTTATATCACTAAAATCTTCCATTGTTCTTCTCAAAGCTTGTTGAGCCTCATTTGTCAAAGCATCAGCTTCGTCCAGCACTATTAATTTGAAAGGTACTTCGCCTATTGCTTTTGTTCTTGCAAAATCTTTTACTCTTCCTCTAATAACATCTATGCCTCTTGAATCTGATGCATTTAACTCCAAAATGTTCTGTCTCCATGCATCACCATACAAACTTCTAGCTATTACTAGGGCTGTTGTCGTCTTTCCAGTTCCTGCAGGACCAGCAAATAGCATGTGAGGTATATTTTTTTCTTCTACGAAAGCCTTCACTCTAGATATAACATGTTCTTGATTAATTATTTCTGAGAATTTTTTTGGTCTGTATTTTTCTGCCCAGATTTCAAATCTCTCTTCTTTTTTCTTTGTCATATTTATTATCTTTTAATTCTCTAAGTTATAAATTGTATTGTTATACGTATAACATAAAATTTCAATTAAAAATTACCTCTAAACTCTCTCTTTTATTTTTGTCCAATCAAACTTAATTTATCCATACAAAAAATATTTTAGAGATCTATGACTGGTAAATTCACAGTAACCCCATGGGAAGTCAAAGGCGAAGTAAACTATGAGAAATTGGTAAAGGATTTTGGAACTCAAATGATCGACGAAAACCTCAAGAAGAAAATATCTAAAATCACGGGAGAACTTCACTTCATGATAAGGAGAAACATTTTCTTTTCTCACAGAGACTTAGACAAAGTTTTAAGAGATTATGAAAACAAGAAAGGGTTTTTTCTTTATACGGGAAGAGGCCCTAGCGGCAAAATGCATATAGGTCACATCATTCCTTTTTACTTCACAAAATGGCTACAACAAAAATTCAAAGTCAACTTATATATAGAAATAACAGACGATGAAAAATTTTTAGTCAAACAAAAAACTTGGAAGGATATCCAAAAAATTTCAGAGGAAAACATTCTAGATATAATTGCTGTAGGCTTTGACGAAAAAAGAACTTTTATTTTCAAAGATAGCGAATTCATCAAAAATATTTATCCTTTGGCCATAAAGATAGCCAAAAAAATAAATTTTAGTTTAGTCAAAGCTGTTTTTGGCTTCAAAAATCAATCAAACATAGGTATAATTTTTTTCCCAGCAATTCAAATAGTTCCAACTTTTTTCGAGAAAAAAAGATGTTTGATTCCTGCAGCTATAGATCAAGACCCATACTGGAGGATTCAAAGAGACTTAGCAGAGAAATTCGGCTATTACAAAACAGCTGCAATCCATTCTAAATTCCTTATGCCGTTAACAGGCCCAAAAGGAAAAATGAGTTCGTCAGAACCCCACACAGCGATCTTTTTGGATGATGACGAAAAAACTGTAGAAAGAAAAATCATGAAATATGCGTTTTCAGGAGGCCAAGCCACAATCGAACTTCATCGAAAGCTTGGTGGGAATCCAGATGTAGATGTAAGCTTTCAATGGCTTAAATACTTTTTTGAACCCGATGACAAAAAATTAAGAAAAATTGAAGAAGATTACAGGAGCGGAAAAATGCTGACAGGCGAATTAAAGCAGATCTTAATTCAAAAAATAAATGAATTTTTATCCAAACACAGGGAAAATAAAGAAAAATTTAAAGAGAAAGTTAAAGATTTTTTATATGAAGGACGACTTGCTAAGAGAATGTGGGGAAATGTATTCTGTTGACAAAAAAGTTATTACGATAAATGAAATCAAAAACCCAGCAATTTCCGTTATAATACCGACACTTAATGAAGAAAAATATTTAGAAAGATGTTTGAAATCACTTAAAATTCAAGAATTTGACAAACCATATGAGATAATAGTCTCTGATAGCTATAGCAAAGATGACACAATAAAAATTGCAGAAAAGTATGCTGACAAGATTGTCCTAACTCGTAAAAAAACTCCTGGCGCTGGGAGAAACGCTGGTGTGAATGTATCAAAAGGAAGATATCTGTTTTTTTCTGATGCAGACAACGTATTGAAGCCAGACGTTCTAGACAAAATATACGAATCTATAAGAAGAAAAGATGTTGTAGGATGCGTTGTTTCTGTCTTCTCGGACGACCCAATTCTCAATATATTGTTTTCAATTCATATTCCAATTTATTCGGCTTTATCAAAGATTAATATGAACCCTGTCTATACAGCGGCTCTTGCATGTAAAAAGACAGCATTTTATAAAGTAGGAGGTTTTAATGAAAACTTAAGAGTTGCTGAAGACATAGAATTTGGTCAAAGATTAAAAAAAATAGGTAAGATTTTATACATTAAAGACACATTTG
>CAYWME010000008.1:0-4012 GCA_964459585.1 uncultured archaeon
TAAGAGATATACCTGTGGGTTGTTTTGCTGGGAAAAATAAGATTCAAGATAGAAATTATCTACCTTTTTATTTATCTCATAGTATGCTATTGTTTGGTTAACTATCAAATTGCCTTTTTCTATCCAGCATGATGAGCAATTCCAATTACTCAAAGCACCAAAATAATCAAAAAATACAGGGGCCATTTCGTAATACACGTTTCCGGATTTTCCGCTTAATTTTAGGTCAGAAGAGAGTGTATAGTCGAAGTAGATTGTGTTTGTTTGATTGTCTATGAAAATTTGGCCGTCAGGAAGATCGATAGAAACTATCTTGTAGCTTCCATTTGAGTATTTTGAAAGTTGTTGAATAGTTGAAAAAATTAGTTCTAAATTTCTTTCTGATTGTTCTATTGTAGATTGATCTTTCATTTTATTAATCAATGGTACAGCCATCTCGAAAATTAAGCCCATAGAGACTATCATAACGACAAACATCAGGCCAACTGTAACAAAAGGTGTGACTCCTTTCATTTTATCCCTCTATGATTCTCGTGATTTTCTTTCTTAAGTCAAAATTCTCTGTCAAGAAATGTTCGTCTACAAATCCAGATATACCGTTGTTTTTTACTGATATCTCTTCCATATAATCTTCAAAAGTTATTGTAACATTTCCAATTGTTGTAAAATATGTCGATGTTGTTTGATTGTTGTTTACATTTAAGTTTTTCTGCTGACCGTCTACCTCCAAAGTTGCACTGATGTTTTTTCCAAGATAGTTGAAAATTGTTACATTTAAGGTTGAAGATGTGCTATTTGATAGAACTCCTACGTAAATTGCTTGAAAATTTATTCCACTTTCTCGCATTTTTTTCCCGACAAAATCAAGAAAATATGCCATGTTTTCGTTTATTTTTGTGTAGTTCGGATAAAAGAAATCTATTATATTTTGTGTTTCTTCGATTACGTTTTGAAATGTTTTATCTTGAACTTTATTCTTCCATATTTCTCTGCTTTGTTTGTAAGTAATTCCTTTAAAAGAAGCTCTTATTGCAACCAATATTGCTATGGAAACTACCGCTAATATAACAAAGATTTGGCCTTTCATCTATATCCCCATACATAAACTCTTATTTCTCTTGGAAAAAATTTGTCGTAATCGCCTGCAATATAGTAGCTTGTTGAAAAAACAAACGGAGAAAAAATAGTGGGTTCGGTAGTAAGTGCATTGTTCTTGTCATAAATCACAACATCAAATCTTATGTTTTTTGGAAGGACCATTTTCAAATAATTTTCTATGTAATTTACATCATTTGAGTATACTTTGTCTCTTAGATTTAAATTGTCGAGATTTTCTAAAGCATCCTTTATTCTAAGTTTGTAGTTTAATTCACTCATTTCAGGAAATTGTGGAGTGAAGAAAAAAAGCAACAAAAAAACAGATATCATTATTGAAATTGAGATTATTGCTTCTATCATGTAAGTTTGACCTTTCATTCTAAAACACCAACTTTTATTCTAAACGGAAATCTGAGTTCATTTTTAATGTCTTCATAGCTTTGGTTTCTCAAGTAATTTAAATTATAGAAAAAAATCATGGTTTGCTCTTTTTTCGGATATACAATAACTTGAAGTGGTTTTAGTTCAAATCTTAAACCATCCACAATTATTTTTTCATCGGCTACGGAGGAATTGGAAGCTGAAAATCTTATAAAGTCGATTCCATTTGAAGCATCAAAGTTTGTCCAACTTTGCCAGTTGCTTGAAGATATTTCTTTCTCAAACAAATACCATTTATTCGGTTGTATCTCCGAAAGAAATTCGTTATAAATTAAATCTCGACCGTCATAGAGATAAACAGTGAAATTATCAAGACTTGAAGTATCGTTCAGATATAACCAAAATCTCAAGTACCAACCATTATCAATTCCTGTGATTAAACTTGATGGATTGTATTCAAATTTTATTTCTGAATTTGAAAATGATCCATCAAACTGAATCCCGTAATTACCATATTTTCTTTTTGTTGAAAGAGAAAGTGTTCCAGATCCTTGAATTACCTGCCAGCTTGTCAGACTTTCTGTATAAGAATCGCCATCATTTGGAATCCAACTGCTTGTGTTCATGGTGAAATTTGGCGGTAATTCAGATGTAGAATATCTATGAAAGAATATTTTCAGTTTTTTGGTTGATGATGCCGAAATATTTATAGGAAAAGATATAGTAGAATTTTTCAAATAGTTGAATTCACAATATACTTGATCTTCAAAAATTATAGGAAGTTCGTTCTCATTCATGTATATTCTTATGCTACTATTTGAAGCTATTTTGTTGCAATCATCATCTAAGTTAAGAAAGATTTCAACTGGTTCGTTTGTTCTGGATATACCAGCTGTTTCTTTTACAAAAACAGGTATAAAATAGATTTTATTGACTATTGAATAAGGAGAAATTTGATTGAAAAACGCGTCTCCAAGTTCGAATAATGCTTGCCTTAGCTTTGGTGCTTCTATAAAGATGTTTGTAAATTTAATGATAGAATATGTTAAAATGAACACAAAAGAAAGTACAAAAACTCCCACTGCAACCACTATTTCTATATTCAATCAAATTCACCTCTTATGACAATTGGCTTTGGTTTAATGATTTTTGGAAGCAATTTAAAAATTAAAATTATTGCGATGAACAAAGAGACAATTATCACAAAGATATAGAAATTTTTCTTTATGAAATTTATTAAGTAATTTTCATTCTCTTCGCTTGAGTGAGTTGATTTTTGTGTAGAAATTGACGAACATTCACCGCAATCAGTTGGGCAATTTTTACAATTTTCATCACCAGAACATACATTATCACCACAAGATGGAAAACTAGAACAAACAGGTTTTCCAGAGCTACAATCTATAGTTTGACCCTCTGGACAGTCTATGGAGTTACAATCAGCTGGGCAATTACAGTAATTTTCATATTCTTCACACATGCTATTTCCACAGGTTGGGTTTCCAATTAAAAGAATTCCTTGATCATAATAAGTTATGTTGTTTCCTACTATATCTTCTAGGTACACATCAATAGTAAACAATCCTTTATCGCCTATCAATAGACTTTTACTCCATGTAAAGTTGCTTGTTCTTGGTGAAAGTTCGACATCAAATTGTTCATCAGAAAGGTGCACAATTAGTTTTACTTCACTTATGTAAGAAGAGGTATCTTTTGCGTTCACATAAAAGAAAACATTGCCAGGTTCTTGCATAACAATTGGGTCTATCTTAAACCAAACTAGAATTGGTGGTGTATTATCTATTGCGGAGAAGAAAGTCGAAGAATTTTCATTGCCTGCAAAATCGTATGAAATTATTTCGATTATCGCTTTTCCTTCATTAAAGTTTTTTGTATTTATCATGAATCTACATATAGATTGAGTACCTGTTATATCAAGAGTACAATAGGTATCGATTTGTTGAGAGTTTACTTTAACAAGGATGTTCTCAGAAGCTTTCATGGTGTCTTTAACTACGAAAGAGATTTCCTTTTCTTCTTTCAGATAGTTTGGGAGGTCTATAGAAATGATGGGTGGCGTATTGTCTATGTAGAAATCTACATAAGAAGTCAGAGGGTTTGGCGATTGTGTTTTTTCTCTTACATAAACTCTGTATGATCCATCCTTGTATGAGCTTGTGTCAATAATATAAAAATAGTAAGAGTTTTGTTTAGTCATTGAAGTCCAGGAAGTTACTACACCAGCTCCTTCCAACTTGAATTCTAAACCTTCTATTTGATTTGAGCCTACAAGAGTAGCATTTATCACTAAATACCCACTAACATATTCTCCATGTGATGGTGAAATTATCTGTATTCCTTCTGCAGTGGCATTATTTTGAATTATAATCGCTATAGATGTTGAATTTTTGTTTTCTGCAAGATCTTCTACGTATGAATATAAAGTGTATGATCCGTCTTGATAATTCTCCGTGTTTATGTATCCCGTACATTCTGCTTCATGAATTGTCTTTAATTCAGAATCTTCGTATTC
>CAYWME010000008.1:4022-12609 GCA_964459585.1 uncultured archaeon
TCTGCAGAAATTATGTTACAGCTTTGAAAATTTATCCTTTCTCCATTGAGAGTGAAATAAACGTTCTCTAATGCATCAGTTCCGAATCCACTTATATCGTCTTTGATCCTAATTTTGATTTCTTTTATTCCTGAAATTTTTTCATCGTCATAAGGAGATAGAATTTGGATATAAGGAATCTCTTTATCGACTAAAATGTAGGTCGATGAGGTCTTTTGGTTATTCACATTGTCAGAAGCTTTCACCGATAGAGAAAGGTTTTGGTTATTTGAATAAGACGTCAAATCAAAAGTTATATTGCAAGGATTCTCACTACAGTTTAATAGCTTCCATTCTTCTGTGTCGAGTTTGTAAAAAATTGCAGAAAAGTTTACTCCTGAAGAAGAATCAAAGACCGAACACAAATTATAATTTTTTGACGAAACATATGGATTAAAATTATCTGAATTAAAATCAAACTTATCTTCGAAATCGACAGTCGGAGGTAAAACATCTACTATAAAAGTTAATGGATTCGTGTTGTTACCTAAATACGATGTTCCTTCGTTATCTGAGGTTTTAAAGTAAAAGAATTCCCTCGTATCTGAACCAACTATACCTAAGTATACAGTTTTATTACATATCCAAAAGGAATCTGTTGAAAAGCAGTCCATTTGATAAGAATCCCAGGGATTCCCCATTATCCAGTTGTCTTCAGAGATTAAGAAAAGATATACAGAAGATGTGTTTAAAGTCTGACTAGTTATGTTAATTTCGAATTTTAGTGTCGTCGAAGAAGTATATGATCCGTTTTCGGGGTACATTAAAGAAATCTTAGGCGAAGCTAGAGAAGTGTTAGGAGTGAAAATTATAAATAAAAAAATCAAGAGAACGAGAAGGGAGTTTTTCATAAATTAATTTTGATTGTTTTACTAAAAATCATTTCCAGGTACAAATTCTTACCATGGTTTTTTTAATCGTACCGTCTGGATTTACAACAAAATAGGGGGTCTCATAACAAGAAACTTGTTTAGAGCTTTCTATTTCTTCTTCACTTCCGCCATAAGTAGGAGCGACCTCTAAGAAGGTTATGTTTGCAATTTTTTTCTTGGTATATGGGTCTTGGACTATTACTTTTATTGTGTTATTGCCTACCTCCCCAGGTAGCTGAAATATACAAGTATATCCTCCGGTTGAATTTGTTTGGCCTGAACAAACCACTTCTTCATTGAGAGTTATGTTTATAGGCGAAGAAGCGAGAACAGAGTTGTCTTTTCTTTTTGCCATGAGATCTAGCTGAGCATAATCATACCACCAATATTCTGTAGAATTGAAATCCATTGTTATAGTTCCATTTTGATAAACTAAGAATTTAGATGTGTTTTCAGCATATCCGTTGTCTGTATCCTCAACAGAGCAAATTGTTGTAAAGTTTCCCAATTGAGTTTCTTGGGTTTGATAATCTATGCAGAAAATTCCATTTCCTTGATAATTAGCAGTGTAATTGAACCATCCATCAAATGGGTCTTTTATGTTAATTTTAACGTCAAGAGAAGTATAGTAATCTTCTACATCGCTAGTATTACAACAAATCTTTATCGGATCTCCTGCAACTACTTCTGGAGGTGAAACATTATAGTATGGCTCTGAGATTTTTGGAATACTATTTAGAATTTGGATAAAAATTGTGTCCGAATCTGGATCAAAAAATTGCTTTTCAGCGTAAACTGTTATGTTTTTCCACCCCAATAACCCATCGGAGAGTGGTATGGTCCACCATATGTCTTCACCATTTCCTATCAGAGTTGATTCATTGTACCAAGTTACTGAAGCAGTAAGCTGAATACAACTATCTGTGACTGTTGATTGAAGGTAAACATCATCTCCTCTGTAGAATTGAGAATTGTTTGCAGGATCGTCTATTGTTATGTTAAGTTTGGCTTTTATTGTTAAGAAAAGATTTGTAGAGTTTCCTGGTTTGTAGCAAATATCGCTTTCGTTTATACCACCTTTCCATATGTAATTTCCTGTATCATAAGTACAATCTGGCATAAAGTATAATGAACAATATCCATCAGAATCGGTTGTGTTGAAGTATTCTCTTGTATCATTTATATAGAAACTACAATTTCCTCCTTCTCCTAAATACAAATTTCTGTCTGTGTCTTTTATTCTGAGTTTAAGTAAATCTTTTTGGAATCTGTAAGTGACAGAATTGTTTCCTTGAACATATTCCACAGATATATCGTCTTTTTCAAGTGTAAAGTTATTTATTTCACTTGTGTTTCTTAAGCCATGTGAGTTTGTGGCATTAAACTTAAAGTAAATTTTCCCGTTTTGAGAAGAAGTCAAATCAGAACAAGAAAATGTTTTTAAGAATGAAATCGTTGTCGGGTTTATACAACCCTCACATAGAGTAGAGTCTATGTACATCCACGAAGAATTGTCATAAGAATACCATAAACTTACGTTTACTGTTAAGTTGTTTTTTTCTCTCACTACTACTGAAAAATTGAACGTTTCGCCCCAGCCTCCGGTAGTTGGGTCTACTTGTGGATTGGTTAGGATTGGAGAAGGTGCTTTACAGCAGAGCTTATAAGGAAAATAGTTACAATTGGCTATATGTGAATTTTTAGATGAAAACATTGAAACTACACAAGCTTCGTCTCCCAGACAAGAAGTTCTTAAAGTGCAGTTTATTATGTCGGCTATGCAAACTTTGTTTGAGTAAGTCGCTTCGTTTGGTGCTTCTGTGTGAGAATTTGTCAAGTAAGCAAGATGAAAAAGTTCTGTTTCATTTGAAAGGCAAGACGATTTTATAGAAGAGCCTAAAATGCCACTGCAACAAAGTTTGTAAGTATAATAATCACAAGTAGCGGCATGAGAATTTATAGTGTTGAAAAGAGAGACTACACAAGCTTCGTTAGAAAGACAGGAGTTTTGTCTTATTGTACATATCATTCCAAAAGAAGATGAAACTATAAATAAAAAATATAGAAAAACCAAAATTATTGGTGTTTTTACCATAAACTAATTTTGAGGTTAGTAAGTTAAGAATTTATAATGTTAACGAGAATAATTAATTCATGGAGTTTTTAAAGAAGATGAAAATTTGGATTGGCGTAATAATTATAAGTTTTTTGATGGGAAACGTTTTTCAAATTTATCCTATTTTGATTAAGCAAAAGGTTTTAAACGAAATAAAAGATTTGTATGAAGTTGCAAATCCGGGATATAAGGCCGAGATAATAAGTGCTATTGATATAAGTGGGATTTACAAGATAGTTTTGAAATTGTCTGGGCCATCAGATTCTACTTATATAGAAACTTATGTGACTAAAGACGGTAAATTACTAACACAGAGCGTGATTTATGCAGAAGAATCGTTGAAAAAAATTCAAAGTCTTAAAAATTTTGTAGATTGCTTAAACCAAAAAGGTTTGAAAATATATGGTATTACTAATCAATCTTATTCTGAAGAAGGAGCTTATGCAACTTCATTGCAACTTAACTTGTTAGGAAGATACTCTCCTATAATCTTTGTAAGTTGTGATGGAGATAGACTTCAGACTTGCGTGAACAATGGAATCACACAAGTTCCATCGATCGTTTATAATGGTAGAGTTTATCCTGGTGTAAAAACAGTAGATTGGATTGCAAACTTGACTGGTTGTAAAATTGAATAAATTTAATTTTATCTTGTTATTCACATAACATTTCTAAATAAAAATAAATAGAGAAAAATAATTTGTATGTTCAACTTATTCAAGAAAAAAATTCAGAAAATTAAAGAATCTTTGAAGAAAAAAGTAGAGGAAGAGAAAAAAGTAGAGGAAAAACCAAAAGAAAAGGTTGGGTTGTTCAAAAAAATAAAGAAAAAATTTTCTTACAAAGTTTTAGAGGAAAAAGATTTACTTCCTTTTTTAGAAGATTTTGAAGTTGATCTAATCGAAGCTGATTGTTCTTTGGAAGTTGCAGAAGAAATTAAAAACAATTTGATGAATGAATTAAAGGGAAGGGAAATTAAGAAAAGTGAAGTTGAAGGGTTTCTGAAAAATTCTATCATAAAATCCATTGAAAAAATTTTGGATATACCAAAGGTCGATCTGATTGAAGAAATAAAAAAATCGGAAAAGCCTTACTTGATTGTTTTTGTAGGTTTTAATGGTTCAGGTAAATCTACGAGTATAGCCAAGTTGGCAAAATTTTTGCTTAAACACAATTTTAGTGTTGTTTTGGCTGCAGCAGATACATTCAGAGCAGCGAGTATAGAACAACTAGAAGAACACGCAAGAAATCTTGGAGTAAAGGTTATTAAGCAAAGGTATGGTGCTGATCCTGCCGCTGTAATTTATGATGCGATGGCCTATGCAAGATCTAAAGGTATTGATGTGGTTTTAGCTGACACAGCTGGCAGAACACATATAAATAAAAACCTGATAGAAGAACTTAGAAAAATCGTTAGGGTAAATAAACCAAAAATGAAGATTTTGGTCTTGGACTCTCTTACTGGAAACGATGTAGTCGAACAGACGAAAAAATTTGATGAAGCGGTTGGAGTTGATTCTATAATTTTTACAAAGGTTGATGTAAATGAAAAGGGAGGCAATATACTTTCGATTGCCTACTTGTTCAAAAAACCTATACTTTTTCTGGGTACAGGACAAGGTTACGAGGATTTAGAAGAATTTAAAAAAGAAGAGTTTATCAAAAGGCTTGTGGAATAACCAAGAATTTCATTTAAATTCGATCCTTTATGCCAAGAATTGAAAATCATTGAAAAACATCCAGCTAACTCTATTCAAATATCATATTACTACTAAAGTATTACTTTAGTAATATTTAAATACTAGTATTTTTTTACTATTAAATTAGATGAAGTCTGGAAAATCCGTATCTTTAGAGATTAAGTACTGGGCTGCGCTAGAAGAGTACAGAAAAAAAAGAGGGCTGCCTTCGATTTCAAGTGCCCTTGAAGAAATTTTAAGCAAATTTTTTGAAGGTAAGAAAATATGAAATATAAATTTTATTTAATCTCTCTAATCTCATTAATTTTCTTTATTAATTCTGCTTTTTCTCAACCTTTACAGAGCCATCCGCTAAGCCAAATTACACCAATAGATGTTAACTTAGATATGTTCACATTTAACATAACAAACACAAGCTATGTAGCAATTGGAAAAACATTATCATTATATCCGTTGGATGTCGTCGGATCTGGATATTTTTCTGAAAACTTATACATTGTTGGCAGCGTTGGTATAGGAACGGATTCTCCAACACAGAAATTAGATGTAAGGGGAAATATCAATGTAAGCTCAAACAAAATATATTTTGAGAATGTATTAATCAAGCAAGGCACTTCTGGGTATCTTGCGATAAGAGATTTAGGTGATACCTCCTATAAAGGTATTCAAGGATCGGTTGGAGCTTTTTACACAAATGTTTGGACACCTCTTGTTGATTTCCAAGGTAATTTAAAAATAAAAACAGTTACAGAAGGCAACTTGACATTAGAATCTGCCGAAAATATAGTGTTAAATCCTTCGGGAAACGTAGGAATTGGGACGACCTCTTTGAGTGAGAAACTTGAAGTGGCAGGAAATATAAAAACAAAGAGTATATATTTGAACCAAGGACAAAACGAAGGTTCATTATTTGCTGTGGATAAAATAGTTGGATATAACGATGTTCGAATATTTCCCGATTCTTCAGAAACGGCTTCTGAAATTTTATATCTATCATTAGGTGGCAATGTAGGTATAGGAACGACCTCTTTGAGTGAGAAACTTGAAGTGGCAGGAAATATAAAGCTAAGTGGAGAAATTAAACATGCTGGAAACCCAGCAACTTTCTTGAGATCTACAACCAGTAATGCAAATTCTTGGATATTTAGAGAATATGCATCAGAATGGGGCATCTTTCACTACAATGCGAACGACGGAAGTATATGTCAAAATTCCATTGTGCTGACAAGATCAGATGCTGATGTAGGGTGGGATTCAGGAACATGCGGTCAACTTCCTGATGTCGAGGCTACGATAATTCTAGGAAACGGAGATGGAGAAATACGTGCTGCAGGGGACATCTACTCCAAGGGAGAAATAATATCCGAAAGCAGTATAAGAGCCCCTATATTTTATGATTCGGATGATAGTAGTTATTACTTAGACCCCAACTCGTGGTCATATCTTCACGATATTCAGGTACAAGGATATAGTGTACCACACTATCGATGGAAAAACATAGGAGATGACGATTATTTTGGGGTTGGCATGTGGAATTCCACAACAGACAGACTAGAATGGTACTACTATAATGGCTCAGCATATGACTGGGCTTCAATGACTTTTTGTGTAAATCATGACTTAACTAATCCGAGATTAACAATAGGTGGTTATTGTACTGCGAATAGCAGAAATCTGTATGTATACGGTACAGGCGAATTCACTGGAAATTTATATGCACCTATACTCTACGACAGAGATGATACCACTTACTACGTAAATCCTGCCTCTACATCCTATCTTTATAGGGTGGGAATAGCAGACAAAATTTATTCAAACGGAGATATAAGGCTGGATCTTGATGAAAACAATGATGGTACAAATTATCTGCGAGTTTACAGTGGAGGGGACTCACAGATAATGTACTTAGATGAGAGTGGACTCCTATCTTTAGCAAATGAAGTGGATGTTAGTCTTGGTAGTGCAAGTGATCCAAGCTTTACTTTCAATGGAGATTCTGATACGGGTTTGTTTAGTCCTGGGAGTGATACTCTAGCTTTTTCAACTGGAGGAACAGAAAGGGTGAGGATAGATTCTTCTGGGAAGGTTGGAATTGGTACAAGTAGTCCAACTCAGACATTAACGGTAGTTGGAGATTTGAATGTTACAGGAACTGCTTACTTAAACAATATGAATATTAGTGGGATTGCTATCATTGAAGGAAATATACAGGCCAAAAACATAACTGTAGATGATTTTGTTAAATCTGTTGAGAATAAAGATCTTAAATTCGATGCTGGAGATAATGGAACTGCAGATATGACTATTCTGGCTTCTAATGGGAATGTAGGAATTGGGACTAGTTCTCCGGCTTATAAACTAGATGTTTCTGGTGATGTAAGAGCTCAACAGGCAGACATTGGTGAGATTTCTATAGGGTATGATAACTCAGCCAGTGCTTTCAGTATCTTTGTAAATCCTTCAGATAACACAGAGCTTATAATAGAAAAAGATGGAGTAAATTGGATAAGATTTTGGGATAAAGTGAAAGCACATGCCTATTACGATTATGATGACATAAGTTACTATGTAGATCCAGCAAGTACAGGAACTTCTGCAACATTTGCTGGTAATGTTGGTATTGGAACGACATCACCTTCAGCTAAATTAGATGTTGCTGGAAATGTAAATGCTTCTGCTTATTATGATAGAGATAATTCTGCATATTATTTAGATCCAGCCGGTACCAGCTACTTAAACACATTAGACTTTAAAGACAGCGATGGATCACATGGTGTTAAAATTTATCATTCTACAACAGATGGTTATTTGAATTTTGAAAAAAGTGGTACTACAAGTGGAGATATCTATGTTCGAAACTCTATAAGTAATTTCTTCATGTATCCTCAAAACTTCATGGTCGGAATAAATGCTTATACTCATACACAATTTGGCGACTCGAATACATATGCGGATAACGTTGATTTTTATTTGGACGATGGAACTAACTATAGAGCTGTTAGAATATACTCACAGGCAACTCAGGTTGGAGAAATAGCAACCGATTCTAGTGATAATTTAAAAATAGATAATCCATCAGGAAACGATTTAATACTACAATCAAGCGGTGGAGGTGTTGGAATAGGAACAACACCTGGAAATTATAAAATCTATGCTGTTCATAATCTGGATGCAGACGCATTTTACTTCAAAGGACATTCTTCAACTACTGGTGAACACGATGTTTTTACAATAGAAGAACCTGATGCTGGTGGTGGCGGACAAGACGAAAGTTCGGTGTTAAAAGTTATTAGAACTGGTGCTTTTAATGCTGCAGATGATGCTTCAACATTAGTAGAACTAACTTATACTGGTGGTACAGCTTCCAATGACAGACAATTTTATATTGTTGGTAGAACCACGGATGAAGGTCAGGTAAAATGGGGCGTTGATATTTATGATGCTGATATTTGGACAACTGGTGGAATAAAAGCTGGTGCTACAGGAACAGATTGCGGAGGAACTGGAGCGGCTTGTTTTAATAACCCACAATTTATTTTTGATGCATCAACAGGAAAAGTAGGAATTGGAACACCTTCTCCAAGTGAAAAACTTCATGTTTATCATAATGCAAATTCAGATGTTAATTTATTAGTTGAAAATGATTATTCTGGAAAAGCATCATACATTAAAACAGACGCAAATTCGTTATATTCTGCATATGTTTCTCTTAGCACAGATAGATCTTGGATAGTTGGTCAGTATGGAAATTCTAATTTTGTAATAAGAGATCAAACTGGAACTACAAATCCTATGATTATAGAGCCTGGAACACCAACAAACACTCTTTATTTAGATTCTTCAGGAAAAGTTGGGATTGG